>JAFGCL010000173.1 GCA_016932645.1 Dehalococcoidia bacterium
CCATTGACCATTGACTACGAAGAGAAGCTCTATGCGGCCGGCAAGATTCCGGGGAGTTTCTTCAGGCGGGAAGGCCGCCCCGGCCAGCAGGCCATACTGGCCAGCAGGCTGGCAGACCGACCCATACGGCCACTCTTCCCCAAGGGATTCCGGAATGAAACGCAGATTATCATAACTGTGCTGTCAGCAGACCAAGAGAACTCGCCGGACGTGTTGGGACTTGTAGGCGCCTCTTCAGCGCTGTCCATTTCTGAGATCCCCTTCGAGGGGCCTATAGGCGCGGTTCGCATTGGCTACAACAACGGGGAGTTCTTGATCAATCCTACGTTCACTCAGCTTCAAGAGAGTCTGCTAGACCTCGTCGTGGTCAGCACCAAAGACAAGGTGGCTATGGTCGAAGCCGGCGCTAGAGAGGCCGCCGAGAAACTCATCATGGAGGGCATCAAGTTCGGCCATCGAATTAACCAGGACATCATTGCTATCCAGCAAGAACTTGTGGGCTTGTGCGGCAAGCCCAAGGCAGAGTTCAAACCTGCCAGTCTGACTCTCGGCCTGGAGGATGATGTCACCGCTGCCATAGGCAGCAGGGTCTCCCAACTGATAGGGCAGGGGAGAATCGAGAGAGACCAGGCAATCGCCGCCTTGGAAGAAGAACTGCTGAAGAATCTGGGCGAGCAATATCCCAAACACGAAATAATCTCCGTGCTGGAAGCCAAGGTAAAGGCGGAGATACGGTCTGCCATACTCAGGAAAGGGCTGCGCCCTGATGGGAGAGGCATAACGGAGATCCGGCCATTGAGCTGTGCTGTGGGACTGCTTCCCCGCACCCATGGCTCGGGCTTGTTCACGCGAGGCCTCACCCAGGTTTTGAACATCGCTACCCTCGGTTCCGCGCGGGAGGAACAGAAGCTGGACGGTCTTACGCTGGAGGAGAGCAGGCGCTTCATGCATCATTACAACTTCCCGCCCTACTCGACTGGAGAGGTGAAGCGCATGGGTACGCCCGGTCGCCGAGAAGTGGGCCATGGCGCCTTGGTTGAGAGAGCCCTTACGCCGGTCGTCCCTGGCGAAAATGACTTTCCCTACACTATCAGACTGGTTTCTGAGGTGCTGAGTTCGAATGGCAGCACTTCCATGGCGTCGGTTTGTGCCGCCACGCTTTCCCTGATGGATGCCGGGATACCCATCAAGGCCCCGGTAGCGGGCATTGCCATGGGCCTAGTCACCGGAGAAGATGATGAATTCCGGGTTCTAACCGACCTTGAAGGCATGGAGGACTTCTACGGCGACATGGACTTCAAGGTAGCCGGCACGGCCGCCGGCGTGACCGCTGTACAACTGGACACTAAACTGAAGGGGCTGACTTTTGAAATCCTGGAGAAAGCACTCACGGATGCTCACCAAGCTCGTCTCCAGGTCCTGACAGTAATGCAGGAGACTCTCGCCGCCAGTCGCCCTGAGTTGAGTCGGTACGCGCCGCGAATGATTAAGATCAGCATCAATCCCAGCAAGATTGGGAGTGTCATCGGCCCGGGCGGAAAGACCATTAGATCCATCGTCGAACAGACAAAGGCGACAATAGATATCGAGGATGATGGGACTGTACTCATCGGATCGGTGGATCCCGAAGCGGCCCAGAAGGCCATAGCCATAGTCGAAAGCCTGGCGAGAGATGTCGAGGTCAACAGTGTCTACACTGGCAAAGTGGTCAAAATTCTGCCCTTCGGTGCCGTGGTGGAGATCCTGCCAGGGAAAGAGGGCCTGGTTCACATCAGTGAACTCGCTGACTACAGAGTGCCCAGTGTCGAGGACGTCGTCAAGCTGGGTGACGAGATCATGGTTATGGTGACCGAAGTCGACCGAACGGGCAAGGTGAGCCTCTCCCGGAAGGCCGTGTTCCAGGCCCAGAATGCGTCTGCAGGCGCTGGCAAGGAACCGGGTGCGGCTGCGCCTCCTCCCCGAACTCACACTCCCAGGAGACATCCCGAGGGGCCGCGAGGCGATAGAAGACCGACGGACAGCCGTCCCCACAGTCGCGGCCGGGGCGACTTTAGCCGGCCAAAGCAGACCTAGAGGGGGAGGGCTTATGTCCACACCGATCAGAGTCGTAGTCCACGGCGCGTTGGGGAGGGTGGGGAAAGAGGTGGTCAATGCCACCTGCAAGGATCCCGAACTCGAGTTGGTTGGCGCAGTAGATGCCAAGGCTGATGGTAATACCCTCCCACTACCCGTTGGTTCAGGCACTGTGCCACTGTCCAGGGACCCAAGTTCCATCCTGAAGCAGACGGAACCCGGGGTCATCGTGGATTTCTCCGTGACAGAGGCGAGCATGGCGATGGTCAGACTGGCTGCTAAGCAGAAGGTCAATCTGGTCATCGGCACGACGGGTTTCTCGACAGAGGACTTGGAGGAGATCGACCGATTGGCCAAGGCGAATGGCGTGGGTGCCGTGGTAGCCTCCAACTTCGCTTTGGGGGCCGTGTTGATGATTCACCTGGCCAAGATAGCAGCGAAGTACTTCGACAACGTCGAGATCATCGAGTTGCACCACGACCAGAAACTTGATGCTCCGTCCGGGACAGCTGTTTCCACAGCCAGGGCTATCTCAGAGGCAAGGGGGAAGCCCTTCGTCCATCCTAAGGTGCAGAAAGAGACCGTCGCCGGGGCGAGAGGTGCGGAGCTCCAGGGAGTAGCGCTTCACAGCGTGCGCTTGCCCGGGCTGATGGCCCACCAGGAGGTCATCTTCGGGATATCAGGGCAGACGCTTATCATTCGGCACGACACGATCAATCGAGAGTGCTACATGCCCGGAGTGGTCATGGCCGTGAAGAAGGTGGTTGAACTGAAGGGTTTGACCATCGGACTGGACAGACTGCTGGGTCTTCAATAGTGGGGATGCGGAAGAGATGGAAGCGAAGAATGTTGCTATAGTCGGCGCCACCGGAATGGTGGGACAGGAGTTCATCAGGGTTCTGGAGCAGCGGAGTTACCCGATGACCTCCGTGAAGCTGTTTGCCTCTGACCGGTCCCACGGCCGGAAGATGAAGGTGTGCGGGGAAGAGCTCGAGGTTACGGAGACCACCCCAGACTCCTTCAAAGGCATCGACATTGCCCTTTTTTCCGCCGGAGCTGATATCAGCAAGCGGTTCTCTCCGATAGCGGCGAGAACCGGCGCGGTGGTCGTGGACAACAGCGCCGCTTTCAGGATGGACCCGGAAGTTCCCCTGGTCGTGCCCGAAATCAATCCGGAGGATATCAAGAAACACAAAGGCATCATCGCCAACCCGAATTGCTCGACAATCCAGATGGTGGTGGCGCTTTACCCTCTTCACAAGGTCAACCCCATCAAGCGGATAACCGTGGCCACCTACCAGTCAGTGTCGGGCACCGGCCTGGCCGCTGTTGATGAATTGACCGGCCAGGCCAGGGTGGTGCTTGAGGGGGGGAAAGCCGCTCCCAAGGTATACCCTTATCAGATCGCCTTCAACGTGTTGCCGGAGATCGACGTTTTCCTGGAGAACGGATACACCAAAGAAGAGTGGAAGCTGGTGGATGAGACCCACAAGATCATGCACGCGCCGGAGATTGCCATATCGGCTACCTGCGTCAGGGTGCCGGTCAAGATCGGGCATAGCGAGGCTGTGCAGGTAGAATTCTCCCGTCCCATGTCGCCGGACGAGGCCAGGGGCATCCTGTCGAAGGCGCCCGGCGTGACACTCATGGATGATCCCTCCAAGAGGGTCTATCCGTACCCGCTGATGGCAGCCGGTCAGGACGATGTCTACGTCGGCCGGATCCGGAAGGACGCTTCACATCCCAACGGTTTGGTCTTGTGGGTGGTGAGCGACAACATACGGAAAGGCGCTGCCTTAAACGCTGTCCAGATCGCTGAGAAACTGGTGGAGAAATAGGCCTTGCGGGGCACCAAACCGGAGCCAAGCCCGGCTTCTGCCGGCGCAGTCGAGCAAAGGCGCACAAGATTGGGCAGTACTTCCTTCGGTACCAGGCTGGCACTTCGACCAGTGATCCAGTAGTAGTCACCTGTGCTGCGGCATATTAATCGCTTATCAAGGAGTTTAGGAAGATGGCAGAGTTGGGCAGAATGATTACCGCAATGGTGACCCCCTTCAACACAAGAGGCGAGGTTGATCACAAACAGGCGCAGAGGCTCGCTAGGGCCCTCATCGGCTCGGGAAGCGACGGTTTGGTGGTCACCGGCACCACCGGCGAGCGTCCCACCTTGACCGACGAAGAGCAACTCAAGTTGTTCGCTACGGTAAGAGAAGCGATCGGGAAGAAGGGGACGATAATCGCCGGCACCGGCGGCAACTGCACCCGTGAGAGCATCGCGATGACAGGAAAGGCGGAACGGCTGGGCGTGGACGGCGCCCTTCTCATTGTCCCTTACTACAACAAGCCAACTCAAGAGGGAATGTACCAGCACTTCAAGGCCATCGCTGAGAGCACCAGCCTGCCGTGCATTCTCTACAACGTCCCAGCCAGAACGGTGACCAACCTGGCCCCGGAAACCGTCATTCGTCTGAGCGGGGTCAAGAACATAGTCGGCATCAAAGAGGCGAGCGGCAATCTCGAACAGATAGCGAAGATCATTCATGGAGTGAGAAAGGGCTTCCTGGTTTGGAGCGGTAATGACAGCGATACCTTCCCCGTGATGGCGATGGGTGGTCACGGCGTCATCAGCGTGGCCTCTCACCTGGTTGGCAAGCAGATTCACGAGATGATCCAGCTTACACTGAAGGGGAAGACGAAAGAGGCGGCAGCCATACACTTGGACCTGCTCCCACTGATAAACGCGCTCTTCATCGTCTCCAACCCCATTCCGGTGAAATATGCTTTAAATCACGTAGGCTTCCGCGTGGGCAAGCCAAGACTCCCGCTCACCGAACCGGATGACAAGAGCAGAGCCGTGATAGAGGCTGCCCTGAAGAACTACCGTATCGACCTGCCGATCTAGGTGACCACCACGAAACCCAAGGAGGAGTGCCTTGAATAAGAGACCCAAAAAGGCGATTGCCTGGTTTGAAGAGATAGGCAAGGCGGATATCCCCATCGCCGGTGGCAAGGGGGCCAATCTGGGAGAGATGACCAAGGCTCGGATTCCGGTGCCGCCGGGCTTTTTAGTGACCGCTGATACCTACTTCCGTTTCATGCAGGAAGCCCAGCTTACCGACAAGATCCGCGCCCGTCTCAAGATCCTTAATCCCAAGCACACCAAGCTGCTTCAGGAGACGGCGTTCGAGATCAAGCAGATGATCACCCAGGCGCCTATGCCTCAGGACATGGCTGATGAGATAAAGAAAGCCTATCAGAAGATGCACCAGGGGTTGGTAGCCGTGAGATCCTCTGCCACTGCCGAAGACCTGCCGGAAGCCTCTTTTGCCGGGCAGCAGAGCACTTTCCTCAACGTGCAAGGGCCGGCCAATGTGGTCGAGGCAGTCCAGAAGTGTTGGGCATCGCTCTTCGAAGCCCGTGCCATCTTCTATCGACACGAACAGCGCTTTGACCACTTCAAGGTTGGCATCGCCGTGGTAGTGCAGAGAATGGTGCAGTCGGAGATATCCGGCGTGGCGTTCACGGCGGAACCGCTGAGCAGCGACGAGAAGAAGATCGTGATTGAAGCTGCCTATGGCTTGGGAGAGGCCGTGGTCTCGGGTGAGTTGACACCGGACATGTATCTCCTCGATAAGGAGTCCTTGCATGTTCTGGAAAAGAAGGTGGCTACGCAGGAGTGGCAGCTCGTCCGGAATCCGGACATCCGTGATCGAAAGCGCAAGAACATCAAGGTGAACATCCCCGCCAAGTGCAAATCCCATCAGAAGCTGGCCAACAGGGACATTGCTGCCCTGGCCAAGCTCGCCAAGATGATAGAAGACCTGTACAAGTGTCCCCAGGACATCGAGTGGGCCAAGGAGCAGGAGAACATCTATATCGTCCAGACTCGTCCCATAACCACCCTCAAGAGGGGTGCGGAGGTTCCGACTGAGGGGGTGAAGGGCGTAGAAATCATGAGCGGCCTGCCGGCGAGTCCCGGGGTAGCTGCCGGCCGCACCGAGATCATCGTCGATCCTTCCGAGATCGTCAACCTCAAGGAAGGCGAGGTCCTGGTGGCTGAGATGACCACTCCCGACTTCGTGCCCGCCATGAAGCGGTCCGCTGCCATAGTCACCGACCGCGGAGGCAGAACCTGCCACGCTGCCATAGTCAGCCGGGAACTGGGCGTACCATGCGTGGTGGGAACCGGCTCTGCCACCAAGGTGCTCAAGGAAAAGCAACTCGTCACAGTCGATGGCTACCAGGGCAAAGTCTACAAGGGCAAGGTCATAAGCCATGCTAAAGTGGAAGCACCCGCCGTCGCCAGACCGCGGCTGAAGACCGTGACGAAGCTCTACGTCAACCTGGCTGATCCTGATCTTGCGGAGAAGGTGTCTGCTCGAGATGTGGATGGGGTTGGGTTGCTCAGGGCAGAGTTCATGATCGCCAACATCGGCCAGCACCCCAGATACATGATCGAGCAGAAGCAGGGCGGGCAGTTCGTGGACAGACTGGCTCAGGGCCTGTACACGTTCGCGAAGGCGTTCAATCCCAGGCCGGTGGTCTACCGCACCACCGACTTCAAGACCAACGAGTACCGCAATCTCAAGGGCGGAGACAAGTATGAGGAAATGGAAGAGAACCCCATGCTGGGCTACCGGGGTTGCTCACGCTACATAAAGGAACGTGATGTCTTCAAGCTGGAAGCTGAAGCCATCAAGAAGGTGCGGGAGACATTCACCAACCTCTGGGTGATGGTGCCTTTCGTGCGCACCGTGACGGAATTCGAACAGACCAGGGATAGCCTGGCTGCTCTCGGCTTGGCCCGATCGACGAACTTCAAACTCTGGATGATGGTAGAGGTGCCGTCCAACATCATCCTGATGAACAGATTCATCGATGCCGGCATCGACGGTATCTCCATTGGCTCCAATGATCTGACACAACTCACTCTCGGCGTAGACCGGGACAGCCCTAAGCTGGCTGACGTATTCGATGAGCGTGACGAGGCCGTCCTCTGGTCTCTGGAGAGGGCCATCAGCATCACCAACCGGAGGCGGGTCACCTCGTCCATATGCGGGCAAGCCCCATCCGTATACCCGGAGCTGACGGCGAAGCTGGTCAGGTGGGGCATCAACTCTGTTTCCGTCAATCCGGACATGATTGAGCATACCAGAGAGGTGATTGCCCGGGCAGAGGAAGACGCTGGAATCAGCGTTCACAGCATTTAGACCAGGAATATCCCCGGTAGATGGCGAGCAGTGGATCGACCACATCTGAAGGTGCGCGCTTGGCTGGAAGAGCGAGAGGAGGGCCTCTCGCTCTATGCGGCCAAGAGCCGACTGTCCAAGGGAAGGCTTCAACCTGAGGAGCCTTCCGCAACGCGCACGGCTTTCCAGCGCGACCGGGACCGGATCATCCACTGCAAAGCCTTTCGCCGCCTGAAACACAAGACCCAGGTCTTCATAGCCCCTCCGGGAGATCACTACGTAACCAGGTTGACTCATACCCTGGAGGTCTCCCAGATCGCCCGTTCCATAGCCCGGGGGCTGAACCTGAACGAAGACCTGACGGAGGCGATCGCCCTGGGACATGACCTGGGACACACGCCCTTTGGACATACGGGAGAAGAAGTCCTGAACGAGATAGCCCCCTTTGGCTTCCGGCACAACGAACAAAGCCTGCGCGTAGTCGACCAGATAGAGAACGGCGGCAAGGGGCTGAACCTGACTTTTGAGACGAGAGAGGGGATTGTGAAGCACTCCAAGTCGAGGGCGGGCATCTTCGGAGAGGACTGGGAGACGGTGGGGACTCTTGAAGGGCAGA
>JAFGCL010000174.1 GCA_016932645.1 Dehalococcoidia bacterium
CATCTGAAGCACCCACTGAACGGCGCCCATGATCAGACCATCGATCACAGCCGCCCCGAACCGCCTCCAGAACCCGGCGTACTGCACCGTCCCCGGAGCCGCCAACACTCCTGCACCGAGTGCAGGGCCGGCCTTCTGGAGGGCTGCTCCGCACTTGTCGCAGAAGGCGGCCTGGTCGTCGTTCTGTGCTCCGCATTTCTGACAGTACATGCTATGCTCTCCTTTCCTCACAGTGAGGGATTGCCCCGCCCTTTCACCACGACGAGGCAGTCGGTGATGATATCGTGGAGTCCCTGCTTCTTGGCGGTGAACGCAATCATGATGTAGCCGATGTAGAGTATGATGCCTGAAATGATCTTGCTGAAGTACCTTCCGGTCGCCCTGCCGAAAGACACACGATGGCCCTCTTCGTCGGTAACGACGATTCC
The DNA here is from genome assembly GCA_016932645.1 of Dehalococcoidia bacterium. Lineage (GTDB taxonomy): Bacteria > Chloroflexota > Dehalococcoidia > UBA2247 > RBG-13-53-26 > JAFGCL01. Next base: position 429 of record JAFGCL010000174.1, read on the forward strand.
CAGCGCCATCTTGCCCAGGGTCGCCTGCTTCGCGGAGCTCTCCATCAAGGCATAATAAAGCCATCCCAGGACCATGGTTCCAGCCCACGCTATCCACGCGATCGCATTCGCGGTGGCATCCGACATCTCTTCAGCCTCGGGTCCGGCGATTGCGGCAAAGACAAACCCGATGGCGAAGGCTGAACAGATGTATGCTGCGCCCATCAGCAGTCCGTCGATAAGGGCTGCGGCGAATCTCTTCCAGAAGCCGGCATACTCGACCGGCACCGGGAATGCCCGCGAAGCACCGGTCTCCGGCACACCGACTGTTGGTGAGCCGCTGGTTTCAGGACGCGTTGTCCTGATGGTACTCGCTAGTGGGAGCGTATTCTGAAGCGCCGTTCCGCACTTGTCGCAGAAGGTGGCCTGGTCGTCGACCTGCGCACCGCATTTGTGGCAAAACAAGTTATTCCCTCCTGTTGCCGGGCCGGCAATCTAAGGGATTGTATCATCTCTGATGGTAGCGCACCATGGCAGCGAGGAATCCAGCGTAGATCAGTGATCGGCGGGCTTCGGCGCTGGCCTGGGCTGCCCTTTTAGCATGAAGGCCAGGATACCCGTACTAGCCAGTATCCCCATCAGTATGTAGAAGCCAGTGGAGTAGCTGCCTGTCTGATCGTAGATGAATCCCATCACGTAAGGGGCCGTAGCTCCAACCAGTTGCCCGATAGCCGTGCTGATCCCGACGAGCTGCCCTAGGGAGGAGAGCCCGAACGTCTGTCCCAGGATGCCAATCTGGGCCGGGACCCTGACACCATGGGAGACGCCGTAGATGAGGACGAAGGCATAGAGCATCCAGACCGCATTCAAGAAAAGCAACCATGGTATCGAGAGAGCCATGCCGAACACGGCCATCGCCAGGGTACGGCGCCAGCCGACGGCGTCGGAGATGAAGCCTGAAATGAGCCGGCCGGGAATGGAGAACGCACCCATGAGGCCCACGGCAATGGCGGCAGAGGTGTCTGATATCCCCACGTCGGTGGCATGAGGCATCAGGTGGACGTTCACGGCCTGGAACGAGAAGATGGCCACCGTGATGATGAGAGTGACGGTGAGGAACGCGGCAATCATGGCTCGCGTTGGCGGTCCGCTCCGCGCGCGAGCGGGGCTGGCGGGATCGGTTCCTGTCGGCGGGGGTGGCGCTGGGCAGTCCTGAGGGGCACGTCTGACCAACAGGGCGGCGGCCAGGACTATGACGCCCATGATGATGCCGACGTAGAGGAAAGCATCTCTCCATCCGTAGGTGTCGATGAAGTGGTTGATCAGTGGGGCGAAGATGATGGCCCCGACGCCGACGCCGGTGGTGGTGAGAGCCAATGCCACACTGGCCCTCTTATGACCGCTGAACCACCTCATCACGGTGCTGGTGGACACGGACCACATGGGCCCGGCGCCCAGCCCGGCGATGAAGAGGAACAGGCGGAGCTCGTTGACGCTGTCAACCTGGCTGCACAGCGCGATCGCGGTCCCGGATATGACCGCTGTGGCCACGAGGATGGGGCGCGGGCTGATCCGGTCGCCCAGGCGGCCCCCGACTATCAGGGATATGGCGTGCCCTATGAGGAAGCAGGTGTAAGCTGAGGAAGTGACGGCGCGGCTCCAGGGGAACTCGGCCTCCAATGGCTTGAAGAAGACACCGAAGCACCAGAAGGTCTCGCCCAGGGTCAGGGTCGCCAGGAAGCAGGCGAAGACCACCACCCAGCCATAGAAGATGCCCGGCTTCTTGTTCTCAGCGTCCAAAAGAGGTGTCCTTTAGAAGGGCCGTTATAGCCTCCCGCTGTTGACGCTCAGCGATTGTCCGGTGATCATCGCGGCCCGGTCGGAGGCCAGGAAAGCGATAGCCTCGGCCACCTCATCCGAGTCGGGGAACCTCCCCAGTGGGTAGTTGTGGGAGTACCCCCCGGCCAGTCCTGCCGAGCCCGGGGTGCTGACCAGTGCCGCGTTCACCACGTTGATCCGCACGCTGGAGGATCCGAGCTCCTTGGCGAGGCAGGTGGTGAAGGTCATGATGGCGGACTTCGAGGCGGCGTACATGCTCTCACCGGGCGGGGCCATCCGGGCGGAATCCGACCCCATGCAGACGATGCTGCCGCTTCGCTGTGCCAGCATGGGCTTGAGCGCGGCCTTGATCGCATTCAGCGTGCCCCAGAAGGTGACATCGACCACGCGGTGCAGATCATCCAGGCTGCTGTGGGCGAAACTCCCGGCGCCCATGTACGCTGGTATGGTTACCAGGATATCGACGCGGCCGAAATCGGCCACCGCTTTGTCCACCATGGCGGCGCACTCTTTCAAGCTGGTGACATCGGCATAGGTGGCGATGGCCTTTGACCCCTGCGAATTCACCTGCTTGGCTACCCTGTCGGCCCAGGAGCGATCAATGTCGTTGGCCACCACATGTGCTCCCTCGCGGGCCAGTTCGTAGGAGACGCTGGTGCCGATGCCCCCGCCCCCGGCCCCCGTCACTATGGCCACCTTGCCTTTGAGGTTCAGATCCATGATGTCCTCCTGTCACTGGTAGTGCTGCCGCGCTGGCAGCGTTCTTTGACCTTGTCTCTACTAGGATAGGGGTTATTCCGGGGGCTGACAAACATGGGCTGATCCTCTCTGATACTGGGCCCACTGCCATCGATCAACCCCCTTGCCCCCAATTTTCGGGGGGAAGAGAAAGAAGAACTGGGGGACACCCCCAGTTCCCCCGGCAGGAGAGAATCTCCTGCACCTCTTTATCATTCCCGCGGAAGCGGGAATCCAGGTGTGGGGTCGGTGATGGTGTGGCGGATTGAGCGCAGCGACCGTCATTTGCCCCCCCAAGCCCCAAGATTGGGGCCAGAGAGAAGGCAGAAGGGCGAATCCTCTCCGCGAGACGTGGCTATTGATGCGGCCCTTAGCGCCGGCCCCTCTTCAGCGACAGGATGGCCACGATCAGGAATGCACCGGCGAATCCGCAGAGCGCCACGATGTCTATCCAGATTTCACCGATGCCCCAGCCCCGCAGCATGACAGAGCGGGTGGCATCCACGGCGTAGGATGGAGGGATCGCGTAGGAAAGCGGCCTTAGCCATCCTGGTATCGCCTCCACGGGCCAGAAGATCCCGGCCAGCAGGAACGTAGGCAGAACTATCAGCGGGAAGAACTGGATGGCCTGGGCCTCCCTCTTCGCCAGGCTGGAGAGCAGTATCCCCAAGCTGAGGCTGACGATGGCCAGCAGGGCAATGACGGCGAACGCCAGCACTATGTTCCCCACTATCATGATGTCAAAGGCCGCGACACCTATGACAAGAAGCACGACGGTCTGCAACATGCCGATGATGCTGAAGGCGATGGCATACCCGACGACGAGCTCACTCTCTCTTAGCGGTGTGGACTGCAGCCTCTCCAGGTTCCCAGAGGTTCTTTCCCCCACAAAGGATATGAGGGTGAGAAGGGTAGTAAGCATGAAGACCACGAACGCCATGATACCGGGCACGAAGAAGTCCATGAACTTCGCACCCTTCCCGTAGATGGCATCTTCGGCATCAACCTTCATGGGGAGATCCTGTCCAACGTCTTGGGCCGTCTTCAAAATGGCATCACTGACGCTTTTGGTTATCGCGTTGGCCACGTTCACGTTGCTCCGGTCCTCTCTCACCTGGATCGTGGTGTCGCCCGAATAGGACGGATTCTGACTCTTCATGTACAGGCTTTCGGAAAAGCGTTCGGGGAAGATGATAACGGCGTAGGCAGAGCCTTCTCTGACCAAGCGGACACCTTCCTCAACATCGGCCACGGGGTCGACCTTCAGTACTTCTTTGTCAAAGTTCGAGACAATCGCTTGTGAGAACGATACAGGGACATTGAGCTCGGGGTGGGTGAACCCTGCATCCAGGTTGACCACCACTACTTTCACATCCTCCACATCGCCGCTGAAGGCCAGGCCGAAAACGCACATGGCGACAATGGGCGCGAGGAACATCAAGGCCACGGTGCGCCGGTCGCGCCTCAGGCCCCTGAAGATTCTTCTGGTTATGGCCAAAGCCCTGTGTATGTTCATGATCTTCCGTCCTCTCGCTTCGCCAGCGCCAGGAATGCCTCCTCCAGGTTGGTGGCACCAGCTGACTTGATCACATCGCCAGGAGTGCCTTCGGCCAGGAGTTGCCCCTGTCTCAGAAGCGCTATCCTGTCGCAGTGCTGGGCCTCGTCCATGTAATGCGTGGTCAGCACGATAGTGACGCCCTTCTTCTTCAGCAGGTCGAAGTACTCCCAGAACGCGGCCCTCAGCTCCGGGTCCACGCCCACGGTAGGTTCGTCGAGGAAGAGGAGCTTCGGCTCGTGTATCATGCTGCACGCCAGAGATACACGGTGCTTCATGCCCCCGCTCAAGTTCGACACCAGCGAGTCTTTCCATTTCTGCAAAGCGACGAAGTCTAGTAACTCGCTCTCCCTCTCAGCTATCCTGCTTCTGGACAGGCCGAAGAGATCACCGTACAGCGCCATGTTGCCATGCACTGTCAGGTCGAGGTAGAGGGCGGTTTCCTGCGGCATGTATCCGATTTCAGGCAGAATGCTTCTGTTCGGCACCTTCTTGCCCAGGACGTACCCTTCACCGCCGTTGGGCCTGAGCAGGCCGCACAGTATTTTGATGGCAGTGGTCTTGCCGGCGCCGTTCGGCCCAAGCAGCCCGTAAACGGTCCCCAGCGCAATGTTCAGATTCAGGTTGTCTAGGGCGGTGAATGAGCCGAACTTCTTCGTCAGGCCTTTCACTTCCACAGCGAATGTCTGCATCTCTTCACTCCGTTTCTCGTCATCACTCCAGGTTCTGGGGCGAACCGCTCCCGACTGCTACAACGCCCATCAAGGCGAAGTCTGCCAGTTGCGCCGCCAGTTCGCTGGTAGGAATGCCCTTGCAGGGGCTTTCTTCTCCCTCAATCATGGCTAGCACGGCGAAGCCGATGGCCATCCCCGCCAGCGCCCGTGCCGTAACGCCGGCATTCATGGGGCGAAAGGCTCCCGACTCAATCCTCGATCCCACCCGTTGCTCAGCCCGCCTCAGGGTTGGTTGAACAACCTCCTGAACCCATTGCCGCCGGAGATCTTGGTCGCGATACACCTCGCCGACCATGAACAGAAACTTGTCGGCGTTCTGACTGAGCATGGTCAATCGGTCCTGCACCAGCGCTCTGAGGAACGCCTTGTCATCCACTTCAGGCGACTGCTCCATCAGCTTCAAAAAGGGCTCGCTCAGGACACGACTGGCCAGAACGGATATCAGTATGTCCCGCTTGCTGGGGTAGTAGTTGTAGATGGTGCCCACTGCCACACCCGCCTCGCGGGCAATATCAGGGATGGTGGCCTCGCCGTAGCCTTTCCTGGAGAAGACAGTCAATGCGGCGTCGAGGATCTGCTGCCTGCGGTACTCCGTGACAAGTTCCTTCTTCTGGCTTCGGCTTGACATTTCCGCCTCCGATGGATGACTGAACGTTCATTCAATATGATACTGGGCCATCGCGCTGTTGTCAATGCTCCGGACCACTCTGGAGATGAACCCTGGTCAGTGGTGCGACTAAAGCATAGGACCGACTGCGTGGAACGCCATGTAGTTGAGTAACGAGGCAAGATGGTGCGAAGAACAGGGCCAAGCATGGTCTTGACTTCGCAATCGATTCGGGCCTAATATCTACCTCGGATGCCGATGCATCGCGAGGAGGAGTCCCGGAGGAGAGCATGAACACTGTGCTGTTGGTGGGTGCTATTATCGTCATAGGGTATCTTATTGGTAGCGTTCCCACTGCCAACATCGTGATGCACGTCTTCGCCAAGAAGGATTTGCGTCATGTGGGCACCGGGAATGTCACTTCGACCGCTGTCATGGTTCATGCAGGCAAGTTGCCCGGCATAGTGTCATTGACCGGAGAGATACTGAAGACCTTTCTTTGCCTTGCCATAGCTGGTTTGCTGGTGGGCGATCTCTGGGCGTATCTCCTGATCATGGTTGCCGCCTCGGTGGGCCAGATATGGAGTGTCTGGCTGGGTTGGACTGGCGGTCAGGCCCAGACCATCTTCATTACCGGCTTTCTCGTGCTGTGCCCGGTGGCCATGGCGGTGGCGGCCTTGACCTTCATCGGGAGCCTGCTGATCACGAAGCGGTTCTACCTGAGCAACACCGTATTCCATCTGGCGGCACCGTTGTGTCTGCTGGTGGCCTGGTTCTTCAACCCCGTTCCTCTAGGCCTCAGCTATCACTCCTGGGGCTATGCGCTTACCTGCGCGTTGCTATGCGGCATCTTCCTGGTGAGGCACCAGACCGACACAGACGACGTGGTCCAGACTGAGGCCTGGGGAGGCTACAGCCACTAGAAGCATAGGAAATGTGGCATATTTACCTGGGCGCTATCACACTGGGGCTATCGGTACTTCTGATCAACCTCCTCCTGAACCTGAGAGCCCTCCACAAGCTGGGATCCGAGAAGAGCAAGCTGCCCGCGGACCTGCCGTGGATCTCGGTCTTGATTCCAGCTAGAAATGAGGAGGAGGACATCGTCCCCTGCCTGGAATCCCTGAGGAGGCAGGACTATCCGGCCTACGAAATTCTGGTGCTGGATGACAATTCCACAGATCGGACGGCTGAGAGGGTCGCCGAGGTCGCTGCCATAGACCCTCGAGTCAAGCTGATCCGGGGAGAACCCCTGCCGCAGGGATGGGCTGGCAAACCCCACGCCTGCCATCAACTGGCGGCGCAGGCCAAAGGGTCATGGCTTCTCTTCACCGACGCTGACACCATTCATGCGCCGACGATGCTGAGCAGCGCCATGGCGTATGCCCACGAACACAAGCTTTCTTTAATCTCGGGGTTGCCCCTTCAGAAGACGGTCAGTTTCAGCCAGCGGGTGGCTATCCCTGCCATGTACTTCCTTATCCTGTGCGGCATGCCCCTGTGGTGGGTGCAAGGAGCCCGCCGGCCCAAGCCCGGCCTGGTCATCGGCCAGTTCATCTTCGTCAATGCTGCGGACTACCACGAGGTGGGAGGGCACGAGGCGGTCAGATCGAAGATCCTGGAGGACATCTGGCTGGGCTTTACCATAGCCCGTCACGGCAAACGGATGGGGGTCGTTGACCTGTCCGGTACAGTGTCCGGCGAGTTCGGCGATCTGTGGGAGGGGTTCGGGAAGTTTGCCTACTCGATTGCCTCACTTGGCACCTGGTTGTTCGTTCTGATATTCCTGGGGGTGATGGGGCTCTTCGTGACGCCCTTCATCCTGATGGCCTCTCATCTCACGCCGTGGCTGCCCAAGTTCGGCGATTGGTTTGCCATCATAGTGGTGCAGGTGGTGCTCATCCTGGTCATGCGGGTCCTGGTTGACCGCCGCTTCAGCTACAAGCGCCGCTACTCAATATCGCATCCGGCCGGGATCACGTTCCTGCTGGTCTCAGGTGTCTGGGCCTGGAAGAAACGCTTCACCGGCAAAGGGGTGTCGTGGAAGGACCGCACCTACAAGCCCGACACAAGAGTCCAGTAGGATCACCGTTGCCCGCTACTGATCGATAGCCGACCTCAACTCTTTAATGAAGCTCTGAAGGCCGGCTGTCGAGCCTTCGCCCATCAGATTCACAATCCGGCTCCCGACGATCACCCCGTCGGCGATCCCGGCGACCTGACCGGCCTGCCTGGCGTTGGAGATGCCGAACCCCACACACAGCGGCAGGCTGGTGGCGGTCCGCACTCTGGCGGCGAACTCGCCCAGGCCGGGCGGAAGCTCATCTCTGGCCCCGGTGACTCCGGCCACGGAAGCGAGGTACACGAAGCCCCGCGACCGCCCGGCCGCCAGCCGGATGCGCTTGTTAGTGCTGGTGGGGGCCAGAATGTAGATGAGGTCGAGGCCGCTCTTCTGGGTCAGGGTCTCGAGTTCCTGGCTCTCGTCCGGCGGCAGATCTGGGATGATCAGGCCATCGATCTCAGCCTTGGCGCAGTCATGGCAGAATGTCTCGTGGCCGTATTTAAGGATGGGATTGTAATAGGTCATGAAGACGAGGGGGGTATCAACTCTCTTAGAAAGTTGCCGGGCGACATCAAGGCAGACGGCAGGAGTGACCCCGTTCTGCAGCGCCTGGAAGCTGGCCTTCTGTATGGTGACGCCATCGGCCAGTGGGTCGGAGAACGGAATACCCAACTCCACCAGGTCACACCCGCTTTCCGCCAGAAGGGAGACGACGTTCAGAGTGGCTTCGACACTGGGATAGCCGACCGTGACGTAGGCAATGAGCGCCTTGCGGCTGGGCCTGCTGAAAGCTCTCTGGATGCGGCTCATAGCTTCACCCCTTTGGCAGCGGCTACCACCCCGATGTCCTTGTCTCCCCGCCCGGAGAGGCAGACGGCAATGATCTGTTTGCGGTCGAAGGATTTGGCGATCTTGGCGGCATGGAAGATGGCATGCGCGGATTCAAGGGCCGGTATGATGCCTTCCGTCCGGGAGAGCAGATCGAAGCCCTCCAGAGACTCCTCGTCTGTGACTGCCACATAGCTGGCCCGACCGCTGTCCTTCAGGTGACTGTGTTCCGGCCCCACGCCCGGATAGTCCAGGCCCGCGGAGACGCTGTGGGTATCGCGGATCTGTCCGGCGCTGTCCTGCAGAAGGTAGGACTTCGTCCCGTGAAGCACGCCTATTCTACCCTCAGCCAGGGAAGCAGCGTGCTTGCCAGTGTCCAGACCTCTACCGGCGGCCTCGACCCCGATGAGCTTGACTTCTTTGTCGGCGGTGAAGGGATGGAACATCCCGATGGCATTGCTGCCGCCGCCGACGCAGGCGACTACACAGTCGGGCAGGCGGCCATAGGCATCGAGGACCTGTTGCCGGGCCTCCCTTCCGATCACGGACTGGAACTCGCGCACCATGAGCGGATACGGGTGCGGGCCGACCGCCGAGCCGAGCAGGTAGTAGGTGTCCCTGACGTTGGTCACCCAGTCCCGGATGGCTTCACTGACCGCTTCCTTCAGGGTCTTGCTGCCCACTGTGACCGGGCTGACCTCCGCGCCCATCAACTTCATGCGGAAGACGTTGAGTGACTGGCGGTGTATGTCCTCCTCGCCCATGTAAACGATGCAATTCATCCCCATCATGGCGCACACGGCGGCGACGGCAACGCCGTGCTGCCCGGCGCCGGTCTCGGCGATGATGCGCTTCTTGCCCATGCGGTCTGCCAGCAGCGCCTGTCCCAGCGCGTTGTTTATCTTGTGGGCCCCGGTGTGGGCCAGGTCTTCCCGCTTCAGCAGGATACGCGCGCCGCCACAATGCTCCGTGAGCTGTTCGGCAAAGTACAGCGGCGTTGGCCTCCCTGAGTAGTCCCTGGATAGCAACTCGAATCTGCTCTGGAAAGCCGGATCGCTCCGGGCCTTGCCGAAAGCGGCCTCCAGTTCGTCCAGAGCCGGCATCAGTACCTCGGGCACAAAGCGGCCCCCGTAGGCGCCGAAGTATCCTCGCGCGTCGGGCAACATTTCTTTTTTCATTTCTCTCGCTCCGAAAGTCTGCTCATAGCCTTGATGTCCCTCATCAGTTGGCCGAACTGGTCGGGATACAACGACTGCCGGCCGTCAGAAAGAGCATGCGCCGGATCGTGATGCACTTCGACCAGGAGGCCGTCGGCGCCCACCGCAATGGCTCCTCTGGAGAGGGCGATGACATACTCCCGGCGTCCGGCAGCATGGCTGGGATCAACGATCACGGGCAAGTGGCTGACCTCCTTGATGGAGGGTATGGCGCTCAGGTCCAGGGTGTTCCGTGTATTGTCGGAGAAGGTCCTGATCCCGCGCTCGCACAGGATCACATTGGGATTTCCCTCTGAGGCGATGTACTCCGCTGACATGAGTAGCTCTTCGATAGTGGCGGCGAAGCCCCGCTTCAGCAGGATCGGCTTGGTGCAGAGGCCGGCGCGACGGAGAAGCGAGTAGTTTTGCATGTTCCTGGCCCCAATTTGAATGATGTCGGCGTATTCCTCGACCATCCCGATGTTGTCGTGGTCAGTGGCCTCGGTCACCACCGGCAGGCCCGTCTCTTCGCGGACCTTCTTCAGTATCCTCAATCCTTCCTCCCCCAGTCCCTGGAAGGTGTACGGAGAGGACCTGGGCTTGAAAGCGCCGCCGCGAAACACCTGTGCCCCGTGCCTCTTCACTATTCGGGCTATGGCCAGCGTCTGCTCTTCGCTCTCCACCGCGCAGGGCCCGGCCATTATGACCGGCTGACCGCTGCCGATGGTGACCGGCCCCACCGTTATCACCGTGGGCTGCGGGTGTGTCTCCCGGCTCACCAGCTTATAGGGCTTGGTCACGCGGATGGTCTCCTTGACGCCTTCCAGAGAGAGTAGGCGCGAGTCGTCCACTTCGTGCTGATTGCCCACGATGCAGACGGCCGTCCGCTGCGCGCCCGGCACGGGAAGGCCGCGGTAGCCCAGGTGTTCAATCTCGCGGATCACCGCGTCTACCTGGCTTTCTGTAGCATCATTCTTCATAATGACAAGCAAGTTGCACCTCCTCGGCGGAGCGCCGAAAGCATCGTCTCACTGATCCAAACCATTGCCGCTGGATGGCTGGCTTTCAGCCCCCTTGGTCCCCCATTCTTGGGGGAAAGAAACAAGATAGGCTGAGGGACACCCTCAGACTCCCGGCAGCGTTCCGCTGCACCACCATTCCACGGGACTGGCTCAACTCCGTGGCCTCCACACTTGGGGGACATAGAGAAACGCAGATGGACTTCGATCTGCTCTCTCTCGATGAGAGGATGAAGCACTCCCAGATGCCCCGACATCCCGCCTGAGGCGGATCGCTGCTCCCTTGGGCTCGGCATCTCGGATTCGGGATTTGGGGAGCATCTCACAACTCATAGCTTCACCGACCTTGCTGCCTGAATGAAGGCCCTGATCTTCTGGCAGTCTTTTCTCCCATTGGTCTCCACGCCTGTGGAGACATCCACCCCCCACGGCCGAACGTCTCGCACCAAGGCGGCGACATTGTCCGGGCTCAAGCCTCCGGCAATGAGGACGGGGAATGTTGCCGAGACTTCCCTGGCTACTTGCCAGTCGAAAACTCGGCCGGTTCCACCGTAAGCATTGCCGGCCTGCGAATCAAGGAGACAGAGCGGTTCGTATCTCAGATCACATTCACGTCCCCTCCTGAGTTCGGCCATGGTCTCGGCGGCAGTCTTGCTGGCTGACACATGCGTAACCTTTATGACGGGTCGGTCAATCTTCAAGCAGTATTCCCAGGTCTCATTGCCACTCAACTGCACCCAATCCAGATGGCAGTAAGCCGCAAGGCGGTTGACTCTCAGAGGTGATTCATTGACGAATACGCCAACCACCGCCGGTGGTGACTGCAACGCATGCGCTGAATCTGAAATCCGCAGGGCCTGTTCGGGAGACACTCGCCGCCGGCTGGAGGCAAATACCAGGCCAATGAAATCAGCCCCGGCCACGGCTGCCGCCAGCGCGTCTTCGGCCCGCGATAGCCCGCATATCTTGACCTTGATCACAGCAGTTCCTTCATCTTTGTGGCGATATCCGGCGCCGCCATCAGCGCTTCGCCTACGAGCATGGCATCGACTCTCAAGTGCCGCAGCAGCTCCACATCGGCCGCACCACTGATGCCGCTCTCGCTGACTACTATCCGCTCAGGGGGGACATATGCCCGCAGCCTCTTGGTGGTGTTGAGGTCGACGTCAAGGTTAGCCAGATTACGGTTGTTGATGCCGATGATGCGCGCTTCGGTCTTGAGAGCCACGGCCAACTCCGCCTCGTCATGCACCTCTACCAGGCATTTGAGGTTAAGCTGGTGGCTTAAGAAGAGAAGCTCTTTGAGCTGCGCCGGCGCCAGGATCGCCACGATCAGCAGCAGGGCATCCGCCCCGAAGGCGCGAGCCTCGTAGATGTGATACGGGTCGAAGAGGAAATCCTTTCGCAGCAGGGGGACCCTCTTGTCACCAAGCGCATCACGGATGGCTCTCAGGTCCTGAAGGCTGCCCTGGAAGTGCTTCGTCTCCGTCAGCACAGAGATGGCTGAAGCGCCGTGGCTGGCATAGGTCTCCGCTATCTGCACCGGATCAGAGTACATTCGTATGGCGCCCTTCGACGGAGACGCCCGCTTGACCTCGGCGATGAGCTTCACCCGGTCGCCCTGAAGAGCCGTGGCGAAATCGAGCGGGGTCGGCTGTTCCAGAGCCATGCGCCGCACTTCCGCCAGGGGCAGGCTGTGCTGCCTTTCTTTCAGCTCCCCGCGGTTGTGGGCTACTATCTCATCTAGAATCATCTCACGCCTGTCATGCAAGGCCTTGGCTGGCCTTGATCAGTTGCTCCAGTTTGTCCAGGGCACGGCCGCTATCTATGGCCTCTGCAGCCAGTTTCGCCCCCTCCGGAAGACTCCTCGCTTTGTCTCCGGCGACGATGGCGGCGGCGGCGTTTATCAACACCACGTCCCGCTGCGGGCCCGCGGCTCCCGCCAGAATCCGGCGCACCGAAGCGGCGTTCTCGCTGGGGTTGCTCCCCTTGATACCCTCCAGGCTAGCGCGCGAGAAGCCGAAATCCTCCGGGCTGACCGAGTACATCTTGATGCGATCGCCTTCGACTTCGCGAACCTGAGTCTTGCCGGCAATCGAGATTTCATCCAGGCCATCGTCACCGTGAACCACTAGTGCGTGGTGGCATCCCAGCGTGCGAAGCACCACGGCCATCTTCTCTGTCAGCGATGCTTCCGCCACGCCTAGAACCTGGGCCTGGGCGTGGGCCGGGTTGGTCAGCGGCCCCAGGATATTGAACACGGTGCGGATGCCGATCTCACGCCGGGGCGGCCCGGCATATTTCATCGCGGGATGGAAGGCCGGGGCGAACATGAACCCGATGCCGACTTCCTTCAGACATTTTTCCACCTGCTGTGCGTTCAGATCGATCTTCACGCCCAGTGCCTCGATCACGTCGGCGCTGCCGCACTGGCTGCTCGCGGCACGATTGCCGTGCTTGGCCACCTTCAGCCCGGCGCCGGCCACCACGAAAGCCGCGGCGGTCGAGATGTTGAAAGTGGAGGCATTGTCGCCACCGGTCCCGCAGGTGTCCACAACTATGCCGTCAGCGTGCACCGGGATGGCCTTGGCCCTCATCACCTTGGCCATGCCGGCGATCTCATCGCTGGTTTCCCCTTTGATCCGGAGCGCGGTGACGAAGGCCCCGAACTGCGCCGGCGTGACCTCGCCGTTCATGATCTCGGTCATGGCCGATTCCGCCTGATCCATGGTGAGCGACCTCCCGGTCACGAGTGTGGCAATAGCCTCCTTGATCATGGCTGCAGCCCTTTCTTCAGGAAATTCCTCAGCAGGTCCTTGCCCACCGGTGTCATAAAGGATTCCGGGTGGAACTGCACACCCTCCACCGGATACTGGCGGTGCCGCAGTCCCATGACCGTGCCGTCATCCGTCCAGGCGATCACTTCCAGGCAGTCCGGCAGTCCTTCCGGCGAAACTGCCAGAGAGTGATAGCGTATGGCGGGAAAGGGGTTGGGCAGTCCGGCTAGTACTCCCTCTCCCTTATGGTGCACCAGCGACGACTTGCCGTGCATCACGGCCTTGGCGCGGCCCACGGCGCCGCCGTACACGTGGCCAATACACTGGTGTCCCAGGCAGACGCCGAGCAAAGGCAGCCTGGGGCCGAAATGCCGGATGACGTCGTTCGATATGCCGGCGTGCTGGGGTGTGGAGGGGCCGGGGGAGACGACTATCCGCTCCGGCCCGAGCTTCTCGATCTCCGCGATGCTTATCTTGTCGTTGCGCGCTACCCTGACATCCTGCCCCAGTTCGCTGAGGTACTGGAAGAGGTTGTAGGTGAAGCTGTCATAGTTGTCGATCAGCAACAGCATAGTCGTTCCTCACTCAGGCCGAACTCTCGGCCTGCTCGATGGCCTTGAGCATTCCCCGGGCCTTGTTCTGCGTCTCCTCGTATTCGCGTTGCGGCACGCTATCGTAGACCACGCCGCAGCCGGTCTGCACGTAGGCGACCCCGTTCTTCATGACGATGGTCCGGATGGCAATGGCCATATCCATGTTTCCGGTGAAGGAGAAGTAGCCCACGGCGCCGGCGTAGATGCCCCGCTTCTCCGGTTCCAGCTCTGCGATGATCTGCATGGCGCGTATCTTGGGAGCGCCGGAGACGGTCCCTGCCGGGAAGCAGGCGCGCAGCGCGTCGAACGGCGTCATTTCCTGCCGTAGCTTTCCCTGTACGTGTGTCACTAGGTGCATGACGTGGGAGTACTTCTCCACATCCATCAGGTCGCTGACCTCGACGCTGCCCGCTTCGCTGACACGGCCGATGTCATTCCGCCCCAGGTCCACTAGCATGATGTGCTCGGCCCGCTCCTTCTCATCGCTGCGCAGCTCCTGCTCCAGCCTGGCATCTTCTTCAGGGTTCTTGCCCCGCGGCCGGGTGCCTGCCAGCGGCCGGGTGATCACGTTTCCCCCTTCAACCCTGAGCAGGATCTCCGGCGAGGCGCCGACGACGCAGAAGTCACCCATGTCGAAGAAGAACATGTACGGCGACGGACTGATGGTGCGCAGGGCGCGGTAGATGTCCAGGGGAGCCACATGTGTCACCTTGGCAAAACGCTGGGAGAGGACCACTTGTATGGCCTCGCCCGCGGTGATGTACTCCTTGATCTGGGCGACACATGCCTCGAAGTCCTCCCGGGTGAAGTTCGGAATCAGCCTGGAGTCTGAAGAGGCCTGTGATCCGGCTTGGTCATGCGCCTGCCGCAAAGGCCGGCGCAGCCTCTCCACCAGCGCGTCGATCCGGTGCGTCGCCTCTTGATAGGACTTCTCTATGTTCCCATTCAGACGGACATGGCTGCATACCTTGATCCGGTGGGTGACGTGGTCGAAGACCAGCAGCGTGTCCACGAACATGAACTGCGATTCCGGCAGCCCCAGAGGGTCGCGCCGTGGAGTTGGCAGGTCTTCGAACCGGGCGGCCGTTTCGTACGACAGGTAGCCGACGGCGCCTCCGGTGAAGCGGGGCAGACCATCGACGGATATGATCTTGTGCTTGGCCAGCTCCTGTGCGATGGGGGCGAACGGATCGGCCCCGGCCCGGCCACTGGATGTCACCACCAGGTAGGGATCGGTGCCGATGAAGCTGTAACGCGCCAGCCACTGGCCGCCCTCCACGCTCTCCAGCAGGAAGGACCGGCCGCCGTGGCTGATCTTCAGGAAGGCCGATACCGGCGTCTCCAGATCGGCGACTATCTCGCGGTAGATGGGCACGAGGTTGCCCTCGTTCCGGCGGCTCTTGACCTCTTCCAGCGTCGGACTATACATATTCCCCTTCTCTCACATTTGCCATACAAAAGCAAAATCCCTCGCCGGTAGGGGCGAGGGATTTGTCCTTCGCGGTGCCACCCCACTTGGTTGCTGAACCCTATCACTCAACAACCGTCTCTTTTCAGGTACGGCTCCGGAACTCCCGGGCTATACCCTGAGCTCTGGTAACGGTGCTCTCTCCGGCGAAGCCTACTCGAATCTGCTCGCGCTCTTCGTTTCGGCCCGCAGCTCCCGAGTCCATTCAGACCTCTGCGCTAGCACCGGCTCACACCTTCCCCGGCTCTCTGAGCTTCGCTGGAGTCCTACTACTCTCGTTCGCAGCCTTTACTATGTGGGTCACATACTACAACAGTCGACCTGGATTTGGCAAGTCCACGAACCAGCAGACAGTTCCCAAAGAGGTCACAGAAGCCGGCTGGGAGGTCACGTTTCTTCAGTGATCCAAGATAGAACGCAACCAAGCCTGGAGTTGTGGGCGGGCTGCACTTGGCCTTGGCACTTCCCCCAAATCCAATTTGATCGATCATGCCTTACCCATTTGACATCTCCCACGACTGCACCATAATTGTTGCAGCAAGGCAGAAGGGAATGTCAGGTGCGTAAAGACAACTAATGACAGAGATGCGCAAACCCCGTTGCTTCGTGGCCATGGCCTTCGATCACGACGACATAGATGCGTTGTACGAGGAGTCCATCCAGGCTGTGCTGAAGTCCAACTCGGTGATACCGGTGGTAATCAACCGTCGTGAAGACAATCGGGATATCAACAACCAGATCATTGAGCAACTTGAATCTTGTGACTTCTGCATCGTAGATCTCACCTACACCCGACCATCAGTCTACTTCGAAGCAGGTTACGCCCAGCGCGCAGTGGAGGTGATATACACAGTGCGGTCTGACCATCTAGCAAGAAACCAGCCGGATGACCGCCGAGTTCACTTTGATCTGCAAATGAAGCCGCTGATCAGGTGGACCAAGCCAGATGATCCAGGTTTCCGCGCCAGACTTCAGAAGCGACTCCGGCAGACAGTTCTCCGAGAATGGATCTGGAAAGAAGCATCACGACAGAAGGAAGAGGCTCAGCGAAGCCAGTTCTCTCACCTGCCCCTTGCGGAACGTCTAAGCACACTGAGAACTGAGGGGCTGAAGTCCCTCATGGAAATTGGATTCACGTCTTGGATGCCACTCCGTGGCCCATTCTATGATGGGAAGGCAGTGTCGGGTCCAGAGATATTGAACCTCGTCGGGGAACTCAACTGGATGCTGTCCACTCAGCTTCGAAAGAAGCGACTACAAGTTGTTTCTCTGCGCATTGAGGAGTCTCTGACACTCAAGAAGCTCCGTGATGAGGTCGGCCATCGATTGGTATCCTCGAACTACCCGCCCCACTTGGATGGATTTCGCCTTATTGATGACCGAACTCGTCCCACAGAGACGCTGGAGAATCACATTCTTGCCAGCGTCAATAGTCTCCCACGTAGTCGCGTCGTATCGGCGATGCCATCTCTTGGGTGGGATAAAGCGGCTAACTGCTACACGTCCGAGAAAACGTGGGCATACGACGGGCGTAGATGGAACGCTACTAGCAGAACTTCGAGTAAGGTCAGACTCACAGTCCTTCGCAGGATCAATGTGCACTGTATAGACAATATGCGGTCGTTGCCCGAGTTCCGAGAGTCTCTTGGCAAGATCGTCGAAGTCACGAAGAAAACACAGAGAGGATAGAAGCCCCGGTTGAGGAGCGTGGGGCCTGTCGGCGCTTCAGGTCACCGACGCTGTCTCCTCACCGGACTGCCTTGCTGAACCAGATGCCCTGCTGCCTTCAATCCTGGACAAGGCGTTCAAAGGGGAATTGTAGGGGCGTTTCGCGAAACGCCCCTACACAGGATATGAAAAATGCGATACGACCAGGACAAACACCATCGGCGTTCCATCCGCCTCGGGGGATATGATTACGCCCAGCCCGGCGCGTATTTTGTGACGATCTGCACATACCAGCGTGAATGCCTGTTGGGCGAGATCGTGGATGGAAACGTGCGGTTGAGTGCGTCCGGTCAAATCGTGGCTGATGCCTGGGTATGGCTGGCCGTGCAATATCCATATGTTGAATTGGACGTATCGGTCGTAATGCCGAATCACCTGCATGGTGTCGTCGTGATTCGTGATGACGTCCGTAGGGGCGGTTCGCGAACCGCCCCTACCCAGGGACGAAAACCGTTGGGACGGTTGATTGGTGCATTCAAAACGGTGTCCACGAAACGCCTGAACAGATCGCGTTTGACGCCGGGGGCGCCCCTATGGCAGCGCGATTTCTACGAACACGTCATCCGAACCGACGCCGAATTGATGGCGATCCGCGAATACATCCTGGCCAATCCCGCAGGGTGGGACGAGGACGAGAACAACCCCGATTTCACGAAACGGTAAGGGTGAAAGATCTTTCGCCCTTACGTTCCCCTCACCGGCGCGGCCTTCACAGCTTGCCTATTGGCTGATCGGAACGGCTTGCCCCGCCGCCCCGCCCCGTAGGCCCACTCGCACCAGAACCCCCGGCAGATATCCGGCTTGGTCTCGTTTATGGCGCAGGCGTAGGCCCGATGGTCCACCATCTGCAGGAAGGGACAGTAGGCCAGGGACTCGTGGGTGTCCGGATCGGCCCAGTCTATCCAGACGTCGTGGTCCAGGGTTTCCGTGTGGTGCAGTGGGATGTAACGGAGGATGTCCTCCCGCCTCTCATCCTTCCAGCGTTTGAAGTCAGCGGGGGTCATGGTGAAGCCGGAGCCCTGCTTCAGGCAGCAGGCACCGCAACGCGAGCACCGCGGCTTTCGTGCAGCCACAGCTTTCATCGGATGGCTCTCGATGTCCAGGCTTTTCATCCCCGCTGCCTCGCATCCTCCTGAGATGCCTGGCTCGGCTTCCTATCATCTTCGCCGCCATTATAGCACCGGAATGCAAGAGCGATCGGCACGCGATTTCGTGAGGCACGTTGTGGAGAGGTATTGCAGACCAGAAGGCGGCAGACTCCCCGATTATTGGGGAGCAGTGTGGTCAGAAGATGTTTCTTATCTTCGCATGCAGACCACCGCCGACTTTCTCGATGGTCTCGTGTCGCAGCTTGTTGAGTTCCTTCTGC
>JAFGCL010000175.1 GCA_016932645.1 Dehalococcoidia bacterium
CCAGGCACACGAACGGCATCGCGGAGCGGGACATCGCCAAGGTCTTCAGTCGCGAACTTCAGAGACTGGACAAGCAATACCATCACAATCCCTACAACATATACGACTCAGACTCTGACGTCGCGATGGAGGCCAACTACAGACAGGTGGAGGTCACCTTGCTGCCTCAAGGCGCCTTCATCAGCTACGTTTCCCAGCGGCAAGCTGAGGGCGCTGATCTGGGACACCTCAAACCCCCGCACATCAACGCCACGGACAAGACCCTCGCCGCGCTGGCGCCGCAGCTGTCTCCCGGACGTGGCGCGGCCGTCACGCCGCCGCGCTGACAACCGCTCATAACAAGAGACAGGGAAGTCGGTGTCCCTTTTAAGCCTCGTTTCTTCTTCAGTTCGGCAGACTGCCGGCACTCTAAAGATGCGGAAGCAGCCAGTGATGTTCCCTTTGAAGTAGATCGCCCACACCTGGGGCAGAACGAGATGCGAATTCGGAGGAACGACGACGATAGCGAGGGACAGCGCCAACTGGAGCACGAAGCCAACATGCACTTGATGCCAGCAAAGGAGGCACACAGCGGAGAAGACATCAAAGAAGTCTGCTCAATGCCGGGCCGCTTTCCCTATCGCAGAGTCAAGACGACC
Source organism: Dehalococcoidia bacterium (assembly GCA_016932645.1). Taxonomy (GTDB): domain Bacteria; phylum Chloroflexota; class Dehalococcoidia; order UBA2247; family RBG-13-53-26; genus JAFGCL01. Next base: position 639 of record JAFGCL010000175.1, read on the forward strand.
TCGAGGATCTAGGGATACGGCAGGGGTTGTCTCATCCTCAGTTCTTCCAGAGCTCTGTGACGCAGTTTCAGCAGGGTATCCTTGAGGCTCTCCTGCTCCCTGGATGACAGGCAGGACATGATGCTTGTGATGGCACTCACATCGCTCAGCTTTCGATAGGCCTTCTCACCCTTATCTGTGATGGCTATCCTCACCATGTTCTTCCTCTGCAGGTCCCTGACCCTCTTCACTAGGCCCTGCTTCTCCATCCGCGTGAGAAGGCCGGAGATGGTGTGGGGTTCCCTGAACAGGGATCGAGATATCTCGGCAGGGGTAACAGGTCCGTCCTCGCCTTTGACGATCATCAAAACCTCGGCATGCATCTGCGGTACGCCGAGTTGCCTCAGCTCGGTCTCTGAGGCTCTAATAGCCGCGTGCTGGGCTTGATTGAGGAGTGTCCAGAGTTCGCTCTCCCGGCCGGTCGTTGCCTTTGCCTTCATCTTGCCACCTCCCAATATTGATACTCTGTGCGTCTCATCAGTCCCAAAGCCAACAGTCAATGCTCCGCAAGGGAACATAGATGCTGTGCGAATCCCCCCACGTCACCGACAAGACCCTCAACGGCAGGCGAGACCTTCGAGGTTGTCACCAAACGATCAGCAGAGTAGTAGTAAGCGCTACGCCCATCTTAAACGACAGGATCATCAGATGTCAAGAGGTCATAACCATTCGTCTTTGATTCCAGTCCTTGTTTCCATCACCATTCGGATGGTGCTCGAAGGTCTCTAATGAACAGGTGTGGAAGACCGCCAACCTATTCACTTTCAACCAGCATCCATATGGTGGTGGCAGGAATCCCCTGAGACCGGCATGAAGCCGGGGTATTTGGATGACCATGACGTGCCTCCGCAATCCCACGCCTATCCCAGACATCAATATGGCTGAGTGCTTGCTTAGGGATCGGGGCATCGCGGAGGCATTCTGTGTCTGTTCGTCAGTTCAAACGGGCTGCACCGGGATTCTGATTCTTGTCTAGAAGAGCCAGTTTGAGATAGAATAGAGGGCGCCGCGGGGCGCTAGCTCAACTGGTAGAGCAGCTGACTCTTAATCAGCCGGTTACAGGTTCGAGTCCTGTGCGCCTCACCATCGCTTCCAAGTCCGGCAACACCCCTCTCCCTCCAATACCCAGAGCTGCGCTGTTTCTCATTAACGCTCCGCGGCCGGTACGAGTCCCCTACAACAGACAGCGCATGCCCTGACATGGGATGCCATGAACTGAAAGGGCGGCTCCATTTCTTCTCTTGAGTGAGACCATCCCACTGACGCACGTTCCTTGTTTCAACCACCGGTCTCGAACCCACTAATCGATCTGGTGGTCTCTCGTTTTGTCTATGCCGACGGCCTCCTGTCGTACATGCCACGGGATATCGTGGCAACGTCCACAGCAGCCTGTACTCAGACTCCAAGGCAGTGTCTGAATAGGAGCGGCGTGTTTATGAATAGCCAGATTTGATCTTCTAGGATTTTATGACTATAATATATGTTCGTGGTGTATATTATATACCGCTGGCGAGAGGAGCAGCCTAGTGGACGAAGCGCTGAATAGCACACATTCCCATTAGAGACGGTGGCTGCCGGTGCACGCTGTCGCTTTGCGGAGACGGAGTGTCTGTTTGCACTGCCACAGTCAGCTCGTGAAGGAACGGTGGGGAGAGCAACGCAAGAAGAGATGAAGGAAAGGAGGCACTTTATGCGCAAGAAGTTGTGGGGCGTCGTCCCTGTATGGGCTCTGGCTGTGGTGTTGGTCATAGTTGCAGCAGGCACTGCGTGGGCTGCCTATCAACTGACAACAAGAGACATTCCGGTCAGTATCCAGGAGCCAATCACGGTGGACCCCGTCGCGGTTGACAACGTTACGCTATACCCCGGGCAGGGGGTGGATTTCACCGTGACCAACGCGGCTGACGTCATCTACGGCATGCAGTACGCTTGCACGTTGGACAATCCTGACAGCGGGATTGAATTGAAAATGCTGGTGGACCAGGATGGTCCGGGGATCGATTTCGAGTATGCCAGCTATACGTCTAGCAAGACAGTGAATATCGCACCGAACGGTGTTCAGTACTTCAGGGTAGTCTGCACCGAAGAAAGTGCGCCAGCTTCAGGCATAATCACGGTCGCATTCAACAGAAAAGCCGCAACTACTTAGTCATTCGCCTCCCCACCGTTCCTTCTCTGTTGAGTGATGACACAGATTCCCGCACCCGTACTGCAAGGTGATGTGCCCAGTCCCCATTCCTTCCCCATGCTATAATGCCGGGTGCAGCATAGCGGTTGTTCTCATCCGGCCATTCAGAGCAGTGGTCAGGTGGTTTATGCCTCTTCAGAAGTCACCGCAGTGTTCTGATTTCCCACAGTTGTGCAGCAAGGGGGCTGCGGGGCAATGACCAGAGACCGATTTGAGGAATTAGTGGCCAAAGCAATCGACGACCTCCCGGAGGAGTTCCGAGGCGGCCTGGAGAACGTGGATGTGATAGTCCAGTACTACCCCAACAGAAGGCAGTTGGCCCGGGTCGGGAAGGGAATGACGCTGTTGGGGCTATATGAGGGCGTTCCCCAAACTAGGCGCACCCACGGATACGGGATGGTACTCCCGGACCGCATAGCTATCTTTCAGAAGCCAATCGAAGACATGTGCCGCTCCGAGGCGGAGGTGGAGGCCGAAATAGGCAGAGTCGTTCGCCACGAAATAGCGCATCATTTCGGCCTGGATGAGGACGAACTCCGCCGGATCGAGAGGAAAGGCCGTAGCAGAAGGAGGCCCGCCTGAGAGAGGCTGGATTCCAGATAGAGTAGAGGCCAAGTTTGGGGCCCTGGCCTCTTTCTCTCTGCTAACGAGACATCGTCTGACTCGGAGTCGCCTACTTCTTCTCCTGTTGCTGCCGTCTTGAGACCTCCAGTATCCCTTCGTCCTTCAGGGTCTTGATCTCATCCGCCGACATCTTTAGCACATCCCGGCATATCTCTTCCGTGTGCTGGCCCAGCAGGGGCGCAGGCCGGCTGGGGGGCAGGGTGACATCGGAGATGTGGAAGGGAACGTTCGGGTAGAGTCTCTTCCCGGCCACCGGGTGATCGACCTCTATGTTGGCGTTGAGCCATCCCAACTGAGGGTCATCCAGGATCTCGGCCGGGCGATAGAGCACGCCGGCAGCTACCCCGGCGTTCTGGAGCATTATCATGACCTCGCGCGACTTGTGCTGCAGCGTCCACTCCTCCACGTGTTTGTCCAGCTCTTCGACGTGCTTCAGGCGGGAGGTCAGGTCGGCGAACTTGGCCTCCCTGGTCCAGTGGGGGCTGCCTATGGCCAAACAGAAGCTCTGCCACTCGGCGTCAGTGAAGACGCTGATGGCGCACCACTCGTCGTTGCCCTTGCAGCGATAGGCATTGTAGGGGGCAGCGTAAGGGCTGCGGTTACCGACCGGCTGGGGCACCCGCTCGTTGATGGTGTAGTCGAGGCAGTACTCGCCAATCATGTTGGCCGCCATCTCTACCTGGGACATATCAACGAATTGTCCTTTGCCGGTGCGGCGCCTGTAGTCCAAGGCGGCCAGCGCCGCCACCACCAGCATCTTGCTGGCATAGTGATCGGGAAGGGGTACATTGGCCCCCGCCGGGTATGGATCTGTCGGATGGCACCACAGCGACAGGAGTCCCGAAAATGCGGAGAGCATCGGGCCGTAGGCCTGATACTCCGAGTATGGTCCGCCGCTGCCGTAGCCGTTGCTGCTGATGTAGATTATATCCGGCTTGAACTTTCGGACGCTCTCGTAGTCCAGGTTGAGGCTCTTCATCACGCCGCCGCGGAGGTTCTCGCCGACAATGTCGGCCACCTTGATCAGCCTTCCCGCGATCTCCTGCCCCTTCTTCACCTTCAGGTTCAGGCCGATATCACGCTTGTTGCGGTTCGACTCGTTGAAGCCAGCTATGTTATCTGGATCGGCCCCGATGGTTCTCATGAAGTCGGGGTTCTCATGGCATTCCACCTTGATGACATCGGCGCCGAGCGATCCGAGTATCATACCGAAATCGGGTATGACTCCGCCGGTGCCGAAGCTGATGACTCTTATTCCCTGGAGAGGAGTGTCTGCCATTTTCAATCTCCTTCCTATATGACCTCAGACCGCCGCAGGGCAGCCAAATCCTGCTTGGAGAAACCCAGTTCCTTGCAGTAGATCTCCTCGTTGTGCTGCCCCAGCGTCGGCGCCGGGCGCTTGGCTTCGCAGTGTGTCCCAGACCACTTGTAGGGTGGGCCAGGGTACTTGAACTTGCCGACCACCGGGTGTTTCATCTCGGAGTAGAACTTCCGAGCCTCGGTCTGCAGGCTATTGGTGAATCCCTCTATGCTATAGATAGGGACAATCGGTACTCCTTCCTGATATCCCTTCTCGAACAGTTCCAGCATCGTGAACTGGGTAGTGAACTCTAGCATAACGGCATAGATGTCGGCAGCGTTGCCGATCCGATAGTAGAACTCCCGCCACTGGGGCTGCTTGAGTACCTCTGGATCGCCAAGCACGTGCACCAGCCCATCCCACTGCCTCGGGGTGAGGGCGACCACGCGGATGAAGCCATCCTTGCAGGGATACACCGGATATATCATGGCACCCAGCCGTCCTTCCGGCGGAGGCGGGGGCGCGCCGGGATTCAGGTTGTACGAGTACATGGGCAGCATCCAGGGGTAGAGCGCCAACCGCGAGCATTCATGCACCGACGTGTCAATGTACCTGCCCTGTCCGCCATCCCCACGCATGTACAGCGCCGTCAGAATCGAAATGGCGGCGATAATGGATGCGGCGTCGCAGCAGGGCGTCCCAGGTAGGTTGATCGGTGCACCGTCCCCGAAGCCGCTGGTGATCATGGTGTTGCTCATGGCGTAGTTGACGATGTCCGATCCTTTCCAGTCCCTGTAGGGCCCCGTCTGGCCGAACTCAGTGATACTCGCCATAACCAGTCCCGGGTTGATCTTCCTCAGCGCTTGGTAGTCAAGACCCAGACTGGCCATATATCCTGGAGGGAAGGCCTCCACCAGTACGTCTGCCTTCTTCACCAGTTTCTCGAATATCTTCTTGCCGTCGGCCACTTCCAGGTTCAACGTGACCCCCCTTCTGTTGGCATAGCGGAAGAGGAAGTACAGACTCCTCTCGATGTGGGGTACGTCACCGGCGAACGGCGGGATGTTACGGGTGGCATCACCCCCAGGACTTTCGATCTTGATGACGTCAGCGCCCAGGTCCGCCAAGATCTTGGTGCAGAAGGCACCTTTCTGGTCAGTCAGATCAAGGACCCGATAAACACTGAGCGCCCCTTCTTGATGCTCTGACATACAACAACCTCCTTTCAGCTATTTGGTGAGAGAAGATTTCCCCCAAGATTGCAGCAGCAAGCCATATTCTATAGCAACCAGGCCAATCCTGTCATCAACGGCTCTTTTGGCTTCCCACCACTTGTCACTGCCGGTGACCACGGCCGATGAGCAACTCGTGCTTTCAGGCGGATGCCTCTCCATCCAGGCGTTCTGTTGATGATGCCAAGCTTGATACAGTACCTGTGCTATAATTTAGAACAGCGCAACGACGGAGGGCGACAGATGGCAAAGATGGAATTCACGCATCCAGAGTTGGGGGAAGAGATACGAAGCCTCGCAGGGTACTACGTGCCTCGAGAAGAACAGACGATGCCATACCAAGGCAAGGAAGTCTTGCTGCTTCTGGGGGATGCATGCATTGATTCCTCATGCTGCGGCTGCGCCAGTTGGAGCTACGTCCAAGTGCCGGGGTTCCTGGTGAGAAAGCACGTGCGAGGCGGCGGGGACAAGCCTGAAGTCTCGGAAGTGGACACCATTGAGGACAAGGCCGTCCGTGACGGTGTGGTCCAGTCCCTGGGGAAGAAGTACCCGGGCGCTAGGGTAGAGGTGTGGTGATCTGCCAGCTGGGATCCTTGTGCGCCGACGTTGCCCTTTTCCTGCTTGGGTTGCCCATTCTTGCTGGACAGCCGGATAGGACTCTGGGAGCTTGAAACTCGATCTTCACACTCACTGCCGCGAGGCAACGGCTTGCCCCAATCCCACCCCGGACATCGTGAGGAGAATTGTATCGGCGGTCAAGGCACGAGGCTTGGACGGGATTGCAGTCACGGAGCACTATACGCACACGTACGGCTGCCAGGTACGAGAAATCATCCACCAGCACTTCGATGATGAGATACTGATCATACCAGGCAGGGAGATGGACCGGGTCTTCCTGGGCATCGACAAGGGGATGTTCCACTTGGTTGAGCTGTATCTCCCAGGCAACGCCGTCTTCAGGTTCATCGCCCATCCCGGCCATCCTCAAATCCAGGACCTTGGTTCGCACATAGACGGCAACATTCATGGTCTGGAACTGAGGAACCCATCGCACGACGACGAGATGGATGAGGGGATGATAAGACGGCTGGCCAAGAAGCATGACCTGCTTCTCTTGACCAACAGCGACGCTCACTCGTTGAGCGATATCGGCCACTACTACAACGAGATTGATCTGGAAGAGCTGTGTTCGAGAGCTAAGAGGTCTCACTCGACGCATGCCATTCTCTAGTTTGCCAGGAAGCTCGGGCCTGGAATACGCATTTCACCCCCGGTCCATGGCCGTGGTCGGTCTTTCGCCGGACCCGCATGGGACCTGGCTCAACCAAGTCTACCTGCAAGCACCCCTTGACGCCGGATTCAGAGGGCCAATATATCCCGTGAATCTGAAAGGCGGACATATTGGCAAGCACCGTGTCTATCCCAGCCTGAGGGATGTCCCGGGGCCGGTGGACTACGTCGTCTCTTGCGTTCCGGCTCAGCACACGCCAGGGCTACTGGAGGACTGCCGGGCCGCCGGAGTCAAGGCCGTACAGCTCTACACGGCTGGCTTTTCGGAGACGGGGCAGGGCGAAGGGATCGACTTGCAGAACCGCTTGCTGGAGATCGCCCGGAAAGGCCGCATGCGGCTGATAGGGCCGAATTGCATGGGGGTCTATTGTCCGAATTCGGGCATGAGCTTCTCGCTGGATTTCCCTAGGGAGCCGGGAAACGTCGGGTTTCTTTGCCAGAGCGGCGGTAATACCATCTATCTCATCCGCAGCGCGGCCGCGAGGGGACTGCGCTTCAGCAAGGGCATCAGCTTTGGGAATGCCTGCGATGTCAACGAGTGCGACATCCTCGAGTACTTGGCAGATGATCCGGAGACTGAGGTCATCGCTGCCTATATTGAAGGCACCTCAGACGGGAGACGCCTTGCAGGTATCCTGGCCAAGACGGCCCCGGCCAAGCCGGTGGTCATCTACAAGGGCGGCTACACTGATGCCGGCCACAGGGCTGCGGCTTCTCACACGGGGGCCATGGCCGGAAGTCATGAGGTCTGGGACGGAGCGATCCGGCAGGCCGGGGCCATCCGGGTCAACAGCGTCGAGGAGATGACAGACATGCTGGTGGCGCTTTCTAAATTGAAGCGCCCCCGTGGCTTGAATACGTGTGTAGTGGGCATCGGCGGCGGGGCCAGTGTGATAGCCAGTGACGAATTGGAGCAGGCCGGGCTCGAGCTGCCGCCGATTCCAGTATCCATCCAAGAACGGTTGCAGCAGATAATACCTCCTGCCGGAGGCATGCTGCGCAATCCCATAGATGCATTCCCGCTGACCAGGTTGGTTCTCTACCGGAAAGCCGCTGGAGTTGGCGCATCGGCCAGCGTGGCCCGGGGCGACAGAGGGTGGGGGGATTTCATCAGCCTAATAGAGGAGTGGCCGGATATTGACCTGGTCGTCTTCCAGTTTGCTTTCGACATACCGCCAATACCAGCCAGCAGCTGGGTGGCCGCTACCATCGAGCCAACTCTGGCTGCCGCCAAGATGTGCCGGCTCCCGTCAGTGGTGGTGTTTCATTCAATAGTCACGGATGCATCATGGCAGGCATCTCAGAGAATGCGGGAGATATGCCTGACGGAGGGCATCCCATTCTTCCTGTCACTCAGAGGGGCGGCGCAGTCCATAATACGCGTGGTTCAGGGTGGGAAGACGGGCTGAAGCGGACCCGCCGGGAAACGGGCGTGAAACCGATATCGGTGCATCTGCCGTGGCCCTGCGACCTTTACCAGAGCCATGGCAGATGCTAGCTGTTTGCCACGACTAGCTAGGCCTTGTCTGTTATCCTGAAGGTTCCGGCAAAAGTGAAACAGCTCACTTTCAGGCTCTTGGCCGTGTTGGGAGGCACTTCCTTAGCCAATTGGCGCTTGGTGCTCCTGACTCCCAGTATCGACAGCCCGGTGAGCGTTGCCGGCATCTCTGATGGTGTGACAATCTTGCTCGTACCGAGAACCGTGATGCAGGTTACGCTGGTAACGCCTTCGTCGAGCTGGGCCTGACGGAAGTCAACCTCAGAGGCACCAACAATGGCGATGGCCCAGACCTTCTTGCCTGGCCGCCACGGACCCTGACCGAATGCCGATACCCCGAAGATCCCCACGTTCCTCATGCTTGGCACCTCCTTTTCCAATTCATCTGAACAGATCGCGCGAGACACCTGTGACATTATAGCAACCGTGCCTCGCTTTGGGAATACTCTGCACTCGTCCATCAACACCGCTCCTTAACGCCGTTTTGAAGAAAGCCGTACGCCTTGCCGGACACTGTCTTCCGCGCCGATGGCGAACGACGCAATGCCCGCTGATTTCCCGAGGAGTTGCCGATTGCCCCATTAATCAGAACCCCGTCACCGTCAGAGGAATCCAATTGAATACTGCTTGCCGCCGAGCTTATAATACATTCGCAGGGTGGCTGAGAAGAGACCGATGCGAGTAGCCTTGGGCTGTGACCACAGGGGCCTGAACCTCAAGCGTGTGGCGATAGACGTCATCACCGCGAGAGGAGACGAGTGCCAGGATTTTGGCTGCGATGGCAGCGCCGCGGTGGATTATCCAGATATCGCCCGGAGGGTGGCTGAGGCGGTTGCAGGAGGCGACTTCAGGTTTGGCGTTCTAGTGTGCAGCAGCGGCATCGGGATGAGCATGGCAGCCAACAAAGTTAAGGGCATCAGGGCTGCCGTCTGCCAGGACGTATACGTGGCCTCGCGTACCCGTTTGCACAATGACGCCAACGTTCTGTGCCTTGGCGAAGACATCGTAGGACCGGGGTTGGCCAAAGAGATACTGGCCACTTTTCTGGACACCGAGTTCGAAGGCGGAAGGCACATTGCGCGTTTGGAGAAGATCAAGGCCCTGGAGAACAAGCAGAGGTGAGATGGTTCGAGCCTGTTGTTGCTCAGAGCCTGGGAGTAAACTGAAGTGAGTATCCTGGATTCCATCAATCAGCCGGCGGATCTCAAGAGCCTGTCGCCGGAGCAGCTACAGAAGCTGGCTGCGGAATTGAGAAGCGAGCTCATCGGAAGGATCTCCGCCAACGGGGGACACCTTGCTTCCAGCCTGGGAGCCGTTGAGCTTTCCATTGCCCTGCACAGGGTGTTTGACAGCCCTATTGACAAGATTTTGTGGGACGTCGGACACCAAAGCTACGCCCACAAACTGCTGACGGGCCGCAGAGAGCTATTCTCGACCGTGCGGCAGCAAGGAGGGCTGTCGGGCTTCCCGGACCCCTCTGAAAGCGTTCATGACGCCTTCGTTGGAGGCCACGCCAGCAACTCCGTTTCGGCGGCATTGGGAATGGCGCTGGCGCGTGATCTCGCCGGGGACAAGTATCAGGTTGTTGCCGTGATCGGGGATGCTGCTATCACGGGCGGGATGGCGGTGGAGGCCATGAACCACTGGGGACACGTTGGTACGAGAATGATCGTCGTTCTTAATGACAACGGCATGGCTATTTCTCCCAGCGTAGGAGCGTTTTCACGGGTCTTGAACCGCATGCGTCTTGACCCGAGATATGAAGCAGCGAAGAGGCGGGCGAGGGCAACGTTCACTCACCTGCCGTTTGGTGAGCCGGCGTGGGCCGCGGGCAAGAGGCTCAAAGGCCGAGTCAAACGGGCGCTGGTCCCCGGAGCCCTGTGGGAGGAGTTCGGCTTCACCTATGTCGGGCCAGTGGACGGCCATGACATAAGGAGTCTTGAGTCAGCACTGACCAGGGCGCGGGACTACGAGACCAGGCCCACTTTTGTTCACGTTATTACGAAGAAGGGCAAGGGCTATCCTCCAGCAGAAGAAGACGCCGTCACCTTCCACGGCCTCGCACCCAGCGGAACCAGATCCCCGGCCGGCCCATCTTATAGCCAGGTCTTCGGCCAGACAGTGCTCCGACTGATGCGCGAGAATCCCAGGGTGGTAGCCATCACCGCCGCTATGCTTGATGGAACCGGGCTGGCCCCCGCCGGACGGGAGTTTCCCCAGAGGGTCTTCGATGTCGGCATTTGCGAGCAACACGCAGTCACTCTCGCCGGCGGTTTGGCCGCCAGGGGATTCATTCCCATCGTGGCTATATACTCGACGTTCCTGCAGCGAGCCTACGACCAGATAGTCCACGATATTTGCATCCAGAGCCTGCCCGTGGTATTCGCCATCGACCGCGCCGGAATCGTAGGCGACGATGGCAAGACGCACCAAGGAACCCTCGATATCTCCTATCTCGGCAGCATTCCCGGCTTGACCGTGGTCACACCGAAGGACGAGAACGAGCTGCAGCACCTGATATTCACCGGTACAAGAGCCAACCGCCCCATAGCCATACGCTACCCCAGAGGATCGGGGCCGGGAGCCGCACTGGACTCTGCCCTTCGCGATATCACCATCGGCAAGGGAGAGGTCTTGAGGAGCGGCAGTGACGTTGCTGTGCTGGCTCTGGGAACCACGGTCTACCCGTCTCTGGAAGCGGCGCAGATCCTGTCCGAGAAAGGCGTGGATTGCGCAGTGATCAACGCCCGGTTTGCCAAGCCCCTGGACGCGGACCTCATCGCTAATACCGCCAGCAGGATCAAGCGGCTGCTGACAGTGGAGGAGAACGCGTTGGCTGGCGGCTTCGGCAGCGCCGTGCTTCAACTGCTGCAGGCCCACGGTCTGTCGGATGTTCAGGTGAGGTGCGTGGGCATCCCGGATGAGTTTGTGGAGCATGCTTCCCAGCAGTCTCTGCGCGCCAAGTACGCTCTCGACGCCCCAGGGATAGCCACTCAGATTACCGATTCTTTCCCAGGCTTGCGCCAGCCTCTTCTTCACAGCAAAAGGACAGGTAGATGACCGGCCTGTCTGGTCACTAGGGCAACCGGGGACTTGCGAGGACCAAGTTGTCTGCCGTCGTTTTAACCGTCAACCGTGTGGCGTCCATGAGTTGCGAATCCCGATAGTACCGAGTCTCGACAGATGAACCAGCCAAGCTCTTTCCGCAGATATCTGGGTGACCTGGAAGCTGAGTTGAGATCAGTCCTCGGCAACAACAGCTCTCCGCTGTATACCATGATGCGCTACCACTTGGGGTGGGTGGATGCGCAGGGAGAGGACCAGCCCAGCCCCGGCAAGATGTCCCGCCCCACTCTATGCCTTCTGGCTTGCGAAGCGACCGGGGGTGATTGGCGCTCGGCGCTGCCGGCAGCGGCGGCCGTCGAGCTCATTCACAATTTCTCTCTCATCCATGACGACATCCAGGATGGGAGTTGGGAGCGGCGGCACCGGCCAACCGTGTGGAAGGTATGGGGCGAAGCACAGGCCATCAATGCCGGTGATGCCATGTATGTGCTGGCGCAACTGGCTCTCTTCAGGCTGAACCAGAAAAGCACTCCTTTGCCAAAGATTATCCTCCTCTCTACACGCCTGAACCAGGCCAGCCTGCAGCTCTGTGAAGGCCAGTACCTGGATATCGAATTCGAGAGGCATTTGGATATAACCGTCGATCAGTACCTGGACATGATCGACAAGAAGACAGCCGCCCTGTTTGCAGCGTCCCTGTATTTTGGAGCCCTGCTGGGCACAGACCGCCAGAATCAAGTGCGGCTGCTCTCCTCATTCGGACGGAACCTGGGCATGGCCTACCAGGTGCAGAACGACCTGCAAGGCATTTGGGGAGAAGAAGAGAACGGGAAAGCTGCGCCGTACACTGACATAAGGAGCAAGAAGAAGACACTCCCGATAGTCTACGCGCTGCACACCGTCGCCAGAGAGGACCGGGAAGCGCTTCTTGAGATCTACGGCAAACAGAGGATAACCACGGCTAATGTGGCACGGGTCGTCCGCATTCTGGACCGCATCAATGCCAGGGCTTTCGCGGAACGGATGAGAGATAGCTTCTACCGCAAGTGTCTGAAGAATCTGGACAAGGCTCTGCCGCATTCGCCGGCCAAGCGCCAACTCGGCGAGGTCGCAGCCTATCTCATGGGGAAGGGAAACGATTCATAAGATGAAGACTTTCAACAAGCGGGGCGACAAGGGCGAGACAAGCCTGCTCCTGGGCCCGCGCGTCCCCAAGTCCGATCCGCACTGCGAGGCCTACGGCACCATAGATGAGGCGGTAGCGGCAATTGGCCTCGCCAGAGCACTGACACGGAGGCAGGCGATTCAGAACATGCTTCTCGATGTACAGAAGGATCTCTTCGTGCTCGCTGGCGAACTGGCTACACCGCCGGAAGCTCATGAGAGATTGGCCCAGAAGTACCCCGTTGTCACCGATGGTGACGTGCAGCGGCTGGAGGGTCTCATTGATGACTTGGAGCAAACGGTCCCCATGCCGAAGGAGTTCGTCATTCCTGGCGACAGTCCAGCTTCGGCGGCGATACATCTGGCTAGGGCGATTGTCAGGAGAGCGGAGAGACGCGTGGTAGGCCTACAGCAGGATGGGCAGGTTTCGAACCCAGAGGTTCTGAGATACCTGAACCGCCTGGCGGACCTCCTGTTCACACTCGGCCTGTACGAAGAGACGGGTTCGCCGAAATGATGTCTGTCAGGACTGCCGGGCCAAGCAAGCTCTGTGTCGGTAACACCGGCAGGTGCCCATGATGGAAGTGATTCCTTCGATCGATCTGAAGGGCGGACGGTGCGTTCGACTCTACCAGGGCGACTATGCCAAGGAAACGGTTTTCTCAGACGATCCACTGGGGACCGCTCAGCGCTGGGAATCCTTGGGAGCTACCCGGCTGCACGTGGTTGATCTAGATGGCGCAGCCAGTGGAGAACCACACCACCTGTCAGTGATTGCCCACATGACGGCCACCATCAGGATTCCCGTGCAGGTCGGCGGCGGCATACGCCGGATGGAGACTATAGAGCAGTACGTGAAAGCAGGAGTCAAGAGAGTGGTCCTGGGTACGGCGGCAGTGGAGAACCCGAGGTTGATAGAAGAGGCGTGTCAGGTCTTCGGTGAAGCCATTGTGCTCGGTGTCGACGCTCGGGATGGTTTCGTGGCGGTTCGCGGCTGGAAGGACAGGACTTCCGTTCTGGCCGCCGACATGATTGAGCAAATGGAGGCCCTCGGCGCCAAGCGCTTCATCTACACCGACGTTGCGAGGGACGGGACGCTTACCGAGCCCAACTTCCAAGCTATCTCCGAATTGATGACGAAGACCAGGGCACCGATCATCGCTTCCGGTGGGGTGACTTCTGTCGATCACCTAGTAAGATTGAGCCAACTCGGTGTTGAAGGCGCTATCATCGGCCGGGCGCTCTATACCGGGGACATCCTCCTGGACAAGGCCATGGCCGCTCTGAAGGAAGAGGCGCCCGATTCATCAAGACGGGCAACGAAGGACGGTGGACCATGTTGAAGTTCGATCAGAAGGGACTCATCCCGGCCATAATCCAGGAAGTCGATACCGGCGAAGTGCTCATGCTCGGGTACATGAATGAGGAATCGCTGCGCCGGACATTGGAGTCGGGCCAGGTATGGTTCTACAGTCGCAGCCGGCAGGAACTCTGGCACAAGGGCGCCACCTCCGGCAACTTCCTGAATCTGCGCGCGATCTGGAAGGACTGCGACGGGGACACTCTTCTGGTCAAGGTAAAACCCGTTGGACCTGTCTGTCACACTGGAGAGAGAACCTGCTTCTTCCAGGAATTGGAAGGCCAGCGCGCTCCTTAGGCTTTCTGGTCAGCCTCAATGGCCCCTTTCAAGGCTGAAATGGCCACTTCTATCTGACGGTTGTTAGGTTGTCTGGTAGTCATCTTCTGTAAAGCCAAACCCGGCAGGAACAAGACCCGCACCACCCGGTTTTCGGCAAACCTGGCGCTGAAGCGCGTGAATTCATAACCTACGGCGGCGATGACCGGGATCAACACGACGCGGGACGCGATGCGCACCCATATGTTCGAGCTGGGCACGAGTGAGAACACGATTATGGCGATGATCATCACGGCGAAGAGGAAGCTGGTGCCGCACCGGACGTGGGCGGTCGAGAACTTGGCCACCGGTTCCGGCTCCAAAGTAACATGGTGTTCAAAGGCATTGATGGTCTTGTGCTCGGCGCCGTGGTAGGCAAACACGGTCCTGATATCAGGAATGAGGTTCACCAGCGCCAGATACACAAGGAAGATGACGACACGTATGATGCCTTCCACCAGATTGCTGAGCACGCTCGAGTTGATGTGCGGGTCTACCAGACTGTCGGTGACTAGAAGGGGAATTACGAAGAACAAGGCAGCAGCGAAAGCAAAGGAAGCAATCAGCGTTCCCCAGAGGAGCGGGCCTGATATCTTCTGATCTTCCTCCCCCAGTGATATGTTAGCCGACTCGAACAGCGCACCGACACCCAGTACAAGGCTTTCGACCAGGACGACAACGCCCCTAAGAAATGGCACCCTTCTGATGCCAGTCTGGGAATTGGAGATGGGCTTCGTGGAGACGTGCACCTGGCCGCTGGGGCTGCGCACCGCCACAGCCATGTTGCGCTGGCCCCGCATCATGACGCCTTCTATTACAGCCTGGCCGCCGTAGTGGAATTCCTTCGCCAAGTTGCCCCCTGGTAGAAACCAAGGGAGCGGAGTCCTATCCTCCGCTCCCCGAGAATGCTAGCCGCCTTATGCTTCCACGCGCACCAGCCGGACGGCCTATGCTTCCTTCTTCTCCGGCTCTTTGCGCTTGTAACGCCTCTTGAAACGCTCCACCCTCCCGGCCGTGTCGACGATACGGTATTCGCCGGTGAACAAAGGATGGCACTTGCTGCAGATCTCCGTCTTGATCAGCTTCTTGGTGGCGCCAGTGACAAAGCTGTTGCCGCAAGCACACGTCACTCTCGCGTCCGGATAGTACGTAGGATGTATCTTTTCCTTCATTTCTCAGTTTCCACCGGATAGACGCTGACTTTCCTTCTGCCCTTGGCAGCCCATTCAAACTTGACTACCCCCTCGGTGAGGGCAAAGAGAGTGTGATCCCTCCCCACTCCCATGTTGTCCCCTGGCAGCAGGCGTGTGCCTCTCTGACGCACCACGCTGTTGCCGGATCTTACTGACTGGCCGCTGTATTTCTTCACGCCCAGCCGCTTGGGTTGGCTGTCCCGGTTGCCCCTGGTACCACCCGAGGCCTTCTTATGTGCCACTGTGACCCACCTCCATCTTGTGCCCCCGCCCAGGGTGTATCTCCTTGATCGCCAGCCTGGTGTGGAATTGCCGATGCCCCTTCTTGCGCCGAATCCTCACTTTGGGTTTGAAGTGAAAGACAATGACCTTGTCGTCACGCACTTCGCCCACAGCCTCGGCCAGGACTTTGGCCCCCTTCACATGGGGCTTCCCCACCACGACCTTGCCATCGCTGGCGATAAGAAGAACTTGGTCCAACTCGACTCTGCTTCCTGGCTCGGCTGCCAGGCGCTCGACATCGATGACCTGCCCCGGGGAAACCCGGTACTGCTTTCCTCCGGTCTCAACTACTGCGTAGATAGCTTTCCTCCAGTTAGAGATGCAGACTAAATGTTACTGTTCACGCGCTTGCCCTGTCAAGTTCAGCCGTGTTGGGCCATACGGCCAATCTGTAGCAACAACCCCTCCCCCAGCCTCCCACGCACCCAGAAACAACAAATCCAACGGCCCGGTTCCCGACGCGGACGCCAGCAACGGCTCAAGGCCAGCCAGGCCGGTTGAGGCAGACGGCATCCGCCTACTCGGGCGGGGAGTCGCTCCAGCGCCGGCGTCCGGCAACACCGAACGGGATTAGAAGTGGAACCGCCCACAGCAGTGACCACCAGTTCAGACCGGAGTCAGTAGCGCCGAATGACCAGACCGCCCAGGCCACCGAGAGCCCAAGCACTATATAGGCTGGAACCATCAGCTTCCAGAAAGGCGTCTTCGGGTGTCTCCAGGGCAGAGTGGCCAATATGAGCAGCGCTGCCACACAGACGAGTGCCAAGCCGGAGAGACCCTCGGGCGTCTTGCCCCGGACCAGCCACACGATGGACAGGATCAGGACCCACAGGAAGGCCCCGGTCCAGCCTCCGATCCAGCCAGCCTTCTCACCCAGTCTCTTTCCCATGAGTTGCCCTACTCGTAGCGCAGCGCTTCCGCCGGGTAGATCTTGGAGGCCTGCCAGGCCGGGATGATAGTCATGAGCATAGAAGCCATCCAGGCTACCCCGGCAACGATGGCCAGCTCCACCCAGGGCATCTGGAACTTCAGGTTCTCTATGGTGTCCTGCATATCGTTCAGAACCTGGTATGAGCACGCGAGGGCCAGGACCGAACCGATGATGATGCCGAGGATAGCCACAATGGACGACTCCAGCAGGAAGGC
>JAFGCL010000176.1 GCA_016932645.1 Dehalococcoidia bacterium
GGTAGGGGTCTGTCACACCTACGTCGACAAGAGCGCCAAGCTCAATGATGCCGTGGCCATCGTCTACAACGCCAAGGTGCAGCGGCCCACGGTGTGCAACGCGCTGGACACCATCCTGGTGCACGCCGATATCGCCGAGACATTTTTGAGGGTTATCGGGCCGGAATTCGCCAAGGCCGGCGTGGAGCTGCATTGCGACCCCATCTCTATGAAGACGCTGAAGGCCACACCATCGCTGAAGATCGTGCCGGCCACCGACAAGGACTGGGGCAGGGAGTATCTGGCGCTGATCGCTGCCGTCAAGGTGGTCAAGTCGATCGACGAGGCGCTGGAGCACATCGACCGGTACGGCTCGGGGCATTCCGAGGCAATCGTCACCGAGGACAAAGCCAACGGCGCGCGCTTCCTGGACGAGGTCGACGCGGCCTGCGTGTATGTGAACGCTAGCACGCGCTTCACCGACGGGGGGCAGTTCGGGCTGGGGGCGGAAGTGGGCATCAGCACACAGAAATTCCATGCGCGCGGACCATTGGGGTTGAAGGAACTCACCAGCTACAAGTGGATCATTATGGGCAGCGGGCAGACGAGGCCGTAGCCATGGGCTCAAGGGCAATCCTTGTGGCATAGGAGGGAGTCACTCCTTGGCCATCAATGCCGCTTCCCCGTTCAGCCTCTTGTAGGCGAGAATCATACAGTCTAGCCACGCGGCCCTGCGCAACTTGGCTCTGGCAAGTGCGACGGCTGCCGCCATCCTGGCTGGCCACGATGGATTAGCCACTACACTCAGACAGGGTATCGATGACTGACTGTAGAGTAGCCTGGTTCTTATCGTATCTGGAAGACAAGGTCCAGGCTACCACCTGGTGGAAGGCCATCTCTCCATCCACAGTTATGTGCAAATAGGCGGCCTTGATCCCATCCACAACGCCTCGGATTTCGTACTGCAGAGCCGGCTGCCCGTTTACTTGGATCTCCGTCGGCCCACTTCGGATCTCGACGTCTTCCACGCTGTCCAGGAGGTATTCGAGAGTCAGTTCGGAATGATCATTGACAGTGAAGTCATCGGCAAAATCCTCTTTGTATTCCGACAGGACGATGATGTACATCTCTTCTTTGGTATTTGCCACTTGGATGTCCGCCTCGTCGTTGAGGTCAGAGTGTTCACTCCAGCCTTTCGGTATCTCCATCTGGCAGAGGCCATTGGCTGAAGTCACTGTTGATGGCCCTGTTGATCCGCTATTGATGCAAGCGCTCGTGACCAGCAGGCACAGCAATGCTATCACACCACAGATCAGCCTGATTAGTCTTATCACGCCTTCCTCCTTTGTAGACCCACCGAGTGTGGTTGGTCCAGATCCACACGGACTAGTCTTCTGGTGCCCGTACCGGAAACGGACTCCTCGCCCGCTGTGACATTCGCCAGAATGCTACGAAATACTCCATGAAGATGTCAAATGGTGGGATTGTCCGGAAGGAGGAGGCAATCTACACCAGCAGCGCATCCGGCTCGGCGATTGCCTAGGAGATATCGCCTCGCACGCGCACCGTCTGCACGCCCAGGGACCTGACCGCGTTCACGTTGCCCATCTCACCTCCGCCGGCCGGTCTTGTAGATGCCCCTGCCGAAGGGGTTGTAGTCCCCGAAGGTTTCCAGAAAACCCTGGCCGTTGACTTCCTCTCCCTCGAAAACGCCGGAGACAGAGTTAGAGCCCTCCCAGAATATCATGGGCCAAAGGATCATCTGCTGAGCGTCAACGTGCGCACGGGAACGAAGCCGTATTTCCATTCCGGAGACATCTATTTCCCAGTCGACGACGTAGGTCGTTCTGGTGAGCCAGCTCTTCCAGTAGCGAAGGGGTTTCAGGATGAACTCCTTCTTGCTGAGCAGCACGGTGCGCCCATCCGGATACACGACCGCGCCACAGGACTGCGGCAGCACCTCTCCGTTATGCAGGCGGACCTGGGAGAACATTAGGTCAACGCCGATGTCGAGGTGTACGCACATCCAGTCCCAGCCCTTGAACTCTTCGCTGTAGATGAATCCGTACTGGTGGTCCATCCAGCTGACGCCGGTTACGGTCTCCAGCTTGCGCCCTGTCTTGATGGTCCCGGTCGTCTCGAGCCGCGGAAGGGAGTAATAGTTGTGACGGGCCCGCGGGAAATCGAGCACGCCATTGCCCTTGTACCCGTGGAGTATCGGCGGCCGCACCGGAGTGAGTTGAAGGTCCAGCTTGTTACTTCTGACCGAGCCTCTGACCCTGAACTTCCCGGTCTCTTCGCGCCGGGCCGTATAGTCGAAAAGCCGCAGACTCATGTCCTCCTTCGAGAAATCCGCCATCCAGAAGAAAGGCAGGGTGCTGCGGACGCCAAACGCATACTTCTTCTTCTCGTGATCGAAGAGACTGGTCCCGCCGAAGAAGAAGGGGATGTAGAACGGCTTGGTGAACCAGTGGACCGGTATGCCCAGGAAGGTGTCGTCCTCCATGATCACCTTGAAAAAGGACCAGAAGTAGTCGAACCTCTTCCCTGAGGCGGTCTCCAGGTGACCGTTGAAATACCACCACTCCCACTGGGCGTCCGTATGGCCCCGGTGTTCCTGCGGGAGTTCCAGGCGCTTGATTGGATCGGCCGATTTGAGGTGGTAGGGTTCAAGACTGAATCGGTCCCAGAACCTTTCCCAGAAACCGGGGACCTGCAGTCTGTCCTCGTTGTGTCTGCTATCAGTCATTTCCAGTTGCGCGGGATGGGCATGGCGAAACCCGCCACAACTCCTTCTCCACCATCGTCACCACGTACGGCCAGAGGATCCGAAGTGGAGCTTCACAACCCCAGCAGCGCGTCCAGCTCGGCGATGGCCTCAGAGATATCGCCTCGCACGTGGACCGTCTGCATGCCCAGTGACCTGGCCGCCTTCACGTTGCCCTCGGAATCGTCCAGGAACACCGTGCGCTCCGGCGCCAGACCGCCCAGGCGGTCCAGGGTCAGCCGGAAGATGGCCGGGTTCGGCTTGCGCATCCCCACCTGGCTGGAGTCCACTACCACGTCGAACAACTCCTCGACCGGGATGAGCGAGCGCCAGATGTCAGCATACTCCCGGATGTTGTTGGTGATCATGGCCGTGGGATAGCCTTCCCGCTTGAGATCCTTCACCCGGTCCACCAGCTGCTGATGCACATCGGAGGACATCCGGCCAAACAACTGCAGGATATCTACCTCCAGCTTGCACAGCGTCCGGCCACGGTGAAGTATCTCTTCGCGTGCCTGCTGCAACGGAATCTCGCCACGCTCCAGGCGGTGATAGGGATGGTCGCCATCTTCCGCCAAAGAGCCAAACACGATCTCACTGATCTGCCCCGGTCCCGCGCCCATCTCTATCCCGATGGATTCGAAGAACGGAAA
>JAFGCL010000177.1 GCA_016932645.1 Dehalococcoidia bacterium
AGGGCATCCACAGCAACAGCCGCCACCAGGCTGGAGTCCACGCCACCGGAAAGACCAACTACCACCTTCTGGATACCATTCTTCCTTACGTAATCGCGCGTGCCCATGACCAGCGCGTCATATATCTCGGCTGGCGTGCTGCGCATCTCGACGTGGCGATCAACGAGAGGTGGTTTGATATCCGCCAGAGGTGCCTCTGAAACGATGACCTTTGTGCTGCGATCACTCTCCTTGCCCAGCAGATTGTCTTTCCGCCACCTGGGATCATGAAGCCGTGTGCGAAAGACAGACTCAACATCCAGGTCGGTCACTATAAGGTCCTCCTCGAATTGCCGACCCCGGCATACCAGACGTCCTCTTTCGTCAAACACCGCGCTGTCGCCGTCGAAGACCAGCTCATCTTGTCCGCCCACCAGGTTGTTGTAGGCCAATATAGCCAGGCTGTCCGACGCGCGCGTGGCCAGCATCCTTTCTCTGGACTCACGCTTGCCGACATGGTAGGGAGAAGCGCTGATGTTCAGGATGACTTCAGCGCCGGCACAGGCTTGGGCCGTGGCCGGGCCGGCCTCGTACCAGATGTCCTCGCAGATGTTTATGCCGATCCCCACTCCCGCGATGACGTACACTTGGCACTCGTCTCCAGCCCGGAAGTAGCGGTTCTCGTCGAACACGCCGTAGTTGGGCAAGTACATCTTGCGGTACACGCCGATCAGCCTTCCATCATGGGCAATAGCTGCGGCATTGTAGATGTCTCCTTCGGAGTCGACGAAACCGACCACCACCGTGATGCCGGCCGAAAGGAGCACAATGCGTTCAAGTGCCTTCAGATTCTCCTGTATGAAGTGCGGCTTCAGCAGCAGGTCTTCCGGCGGATAGCCGCAGGTAGCCAGTTCGGGGAAGGTCAAGACATCCACCCCCAATGACCTTGCCTCATCGATACTACGGACTATTTTCCGCGTGTTGCCATCGAAGTCTCCTACCGTGGTATTGACTTGGGCCATCCCTATTCTCAATCTACGCATGATAGGCGCACCCCACGTGTGGGTCCTTTCCGGGATTCCCCGCGCGGCGTCGAGGGCGCTGGAACGAACCCCTGGCCGACTTCTGGTTCCACTCGCCGTAACCTAAAGGATCGGCAAGTATCGCTTCAGCTCATACTCCGTGACCTGGACCCTCCACTTGTCCCACTCAATCTTCTTATTCTCTATGAACGCCTTGAATACATGCTCACCCAAGGCTTTCCGCACCACCTCGCTGTTTTCCGTAAGCTGTACGGCCTCCCAAAGGCTGGCTGGCAGGGTGCCAATACCCCTCTCGTGTCTTTCTGATGCTGACATTTCGTAGACGTTCTCCTCTACAGGGTCCGGTGGCGTTAGCCCCTTCTCAATCCCATCCAGCCCGGCGGCCAGCATGACGCTGAAGGTTAGATAGGGATTGCAGGCTGGATCGGGTGACCTGTACTCGATCCTGGTGGCCTTCTCCTGGCCCGGCTTGTACTCCGGTACCCTTATGAGGTCCGACCGGTTGCGCCGCGCCCAGGAGAGATATACCGGTGCCTCGTACCCCGGCACCAACCGCTTGTACGAGTTTACCCACTGGCTGGTGACCGCGGTAATCTCCGGAGCGTGCTTCAACAGCCCGGCCAGAAAGGATCTGGCCGTCTTGGAGAGGTGGTAGGAGTCGCTCAGATCGTGGAAGGCATTCTTACCGTCCTTGAACAGCGACTGATGCACATGCATGCCACTGCCGTTGACGCCGAAGACCGGCTTGGGCATGAAGGTGGCATAGACACCGTGATTCAAGGCCACCTGCTTCACTACCAGACGATAGGTCATCACGCTGTCGGCCATGGTCAATGCATCCGTGTACCGCATGTCGATCTCATGCTGGCTGGGCGCCACCTCATGGTGTGAGTACTCCACCCCTATCCCCATCTCCTCCAGAGTCAGTACGGTATCCCTCCTAAGGTCGGAGGCCTCGTCCAGAGGGATCATGTCAAAATAGCCACCTTCATCCAGGTTCTGGGTGCTTTTTGAGTCCTTGAAGTAGAAGTACTCCAGCTCAGGGCCAACGTAGTATGTGTAACCCAGGTCTGCGGCCCGCTTCAGATTCTTCTTCAGGACGTATCGCGGATCTCCTTCGAAGGGTGTGCCACCCGGCCTCATGATGTCGCAGAACATCCTGGCCACGGCATGGTGCTCCCGGGGTCTCCAGGGGAGCATACAGAAAGTGTCAGGGTCAGGCAGGGCCATCATGTCGCTCTCGTCGATGCGAGCGAACCCCTCAATAGACGAACCATCGAATCCCATGCCTTCCTCAAGTGCTCCCTCCAACTCTTCCACGGTGATGGAGAAGTTCTTGAGCATGCCGAGTATGTCGGAGAACCACAACCTGATGAACTTGACATCATGCTCCTTTGCTATCTTGAGAACGTAGTCCTTGGCTTCTTTTCTAGATTTGGCTGACATTTCTCCTCCTTATGCTTCTATTTCCTTCTTTCGCTTTCATCATGGCCCACATCACAGGCGACTCCTGAGTCTCTAGACCGCGTTGTCATCCCTATCCCCAGTCCGCACACGCACTGCGTGCTCGACCGGAATCACGAACACCTTCCCATCTCCCCTTTCACCGGTGCGCGCCTTCGTGACAATGGCATTCAGCGTTCTGCTCAGGTCCTCATCCAATACCACCACCTCTATCTTCACCTTGGGCAGGAATTCCACCCTGTATTCGCCCGATCGCCACTGCAGCGGTATCCCCTTCTCACGGCCGCGGCCACTTACTTCCGCCACGGTCATGCCGTACACTCCTATCCCTTCCAGAGCAGCCCGGACCGGCTCCAGCTTCTCCTCCCTGATTATGGCTTCCACCTTCTTCATGGCTCATAACCCCCCGTACGCTCTCTCACCGTGCTGGGAGATGTCCAGTCCAACGACCTCTTCTTCCTCCTTCACCCTCAGCCCAACGACGGCGTTCACCGCCTTCGCTATGACCCAGGTGCCAGCGAAGGCCACGATCCACACTACACCCACCGCGGCCGCCTGCTTGGCCAGCAGGGCAGCGCTGCCGTACACCAGACCATCCGTTCCGGCCGCATTCACGGCGGCGCTAGCGAAGATGCCCGTGGCCAGCGCCCCCCATGTCCCTCCCATGCCGTGGCAGGCCCACACATCAAGGGACTCATCAACCTTCTGTTTCGTTCGCCACATCATCACGTAGAAGGATATCGCCGCCGCAACGGCTCCAATAGGTATGGCGGCCAAGGGATTCACAAAGCCCGCCGCTGGTGTGATCGCCACCAGTCCCACCACGGCTCCGGTGGCCACACCCAGCAGAGACGGTCTGCGATGGATCCAGCCCAGGGACATCCAGGTGATGGCTGCCGAGCAGGCGGCGGTATTCGTCGCCACAAAGGCATTGGCGGCCAACCCTCCAGACGAGAGAGCGCTGCCGGCATTGAAGCCAAACCAGCCGAACCAGAGCAAAGCTGCGCCCAGCGCCACCATAGGGATGTTGGCGGGTTCCATGGGGTGCCTCTCGGTAAACCCCTTGCGCGGCCCCAAGACCAGCGCCAGCGCCATGGCCGATACCCCGGCGGTGATGTGGACCACTGTTCCACCCGCGAAGTCCAAGGCGCCCAGCTTGGCCAGCCACCCCCCACTGCCCCACACCCAGTGGGCCACCGGGCAATAGATCAGGGTGAACCACAGGACAGAAAAGATCAGCAGACTGCTGAACTTGATTCGCTCCACCACAGCACCGGTCATCAGGGCCACCGTTATGATGGCAAACATACCCTGGTACATCATGAAGGCCAGATGGGGCACTGTTGTAGCATATGCGGACGATGGCTCCTGTCCCACGTTCCTCAGACCGATCCACTCCAGCCCCCCGATGAAGCCCCCTTTGTCCGGCCCGAAAGACAGGGTATAGCCGTAGAGCACCCACAGCACGCCTATGACTGCCAGAATGGCGAAACTCATCATCATAGTGGAAAGAACGTTCTTCTTCCGCACCATCCCGGCATAGAAGAGCGCCAGTCCCGGTGTCATCAGCATGACTAGGGCAGCCGAAATCAGTATCCAGGCCGTATCACCGCTAGACATGCCATACCTCCACAACGTAGCCATCAGCCTTCAACTTGCCATTGGCCACCTTGTGATAGAGTGCCCAGTAGTGGGTGGCAGCCATGGCCGCGCACGTTGCCGCCAGCGATTGGCCGTTGCTGACCACCTGGACATTGACCCTGGGTTTGGGAGAATCCAAACCAAGCCGAATCGTCTCACAGGTGTTGTTTGCCATGGCCGTCCTCCTTTTCGTACCTATGGCACAGAGGTTAGCACCCGTTTGTTTCCAAAAGATTTCGGGGGGGTTAATTCTGCGTTAACAGACTGCGGAATGACCGATGCGAATGATGACTGATTGTGTGCTCTGGTTTGCTCGGCGCCGGTCCCCATCTAGCGCAGGGTAGTCTATGCTCTAGTGTGCGTGTCTCAGTTGGCCATCCATGGTCCCCGAGACCCTCTCCCTTTCCTCGGCGAAATCGAAACCGTTCCAGATCCCGATTGACCTGAGGATGGAGTCCTGTGGGTGATACCGTCTGAATATCTTGAAGTAGTAGGCCGCCTCTTTGCTGTTGATCGTCGCCTGATGGTTCTCAGCCACTATCCTTTCGTACTCGGCGTCGGACAGTTCTCGATCAGCTAACCTCTCACCCACACTCTCGCAGCCGGCGCCCTGGGTGTATTGCACCTTGTAGCGCCACAGTATCTCGTCAGGAAGATACCCCGTTCCTTCGAAGGCCCGCCGCAGTATCCATTTCTCGATCTTCTCGCCGGTCGTCTCGCTGGTTCGGATCTTCAAGCCGGCTGGAATCTTCATCGCCAGATCAACCATGGCTACATCCAGGAAGGGTACTCTCAGCTCCAGGCTGAAGAGCATCCCCATCCTGTCAGCCCGCTGGAGGTTGATATTGTGAAGACTGCCAATGCACCGCCTGCCTTCTTCATTCAAGCCCTCAATAGGGAAGTGTTTCATGTAGTGATAGCCGGCGAACAGCTCGTCCGCACCTTCTCCGGTCAGCACCACCGTAACATACTCAGCAGCCAGCTTGCACGTGAAGTAGCACGGTACGGCGCAGCGGACCAGGGAGGGATCGTAGTTCTCAAGCTTGTTTATCACCATCGGCAGCACCGCCTCATATTGTTCTTCGGTGAAATACAACTCGTGATGAGTGGAGCCAATATGCGCAGCAGCGAGACGGGAAGCTTTGAGATCATCACTTTCAACTCCTGCGGCGTCTCTCATCCCCACTACAAACGTGTGCAGATGCGGGATCTCCTCTGCGGCTATGGCGGCGACCAGACTGCTGTCCAGTCCACCGCTGCAGAACGAGCCGACATGTATCTCTTTGTCCGCCAGAAGTCTCTTCTTGACTGCCCGGATGAATGTCTCCCGGATAAGACGGCAGGTTTCTTGTTCATCATCGAGTCCCTCTTCTTCGACTGCTGGAATGTCATAGTACTGCACGAAACCATCTCGAGGAGTATAGTAACTGCCTGCCGGGAATTCATGCACGTTGTCCAGGCCGGCTAAACTCATGGCACCCAGTTCGGAGGCGAAGTACAGCCTGTCCCCTCTGAAGACATAGTACAGCGGCTTTATGCCCATCGGATCGCGCGCCAGCATATAGTTGTCGCCGTCAAACAGAGCGAAAGCAAACATCCCGTCCAATTCGTCCACACATCGAGGTCCTCTATCCCGGTACAGGTGCAGTATTACTTCGCTGTCCGATTCAGTCTGGAAGTCGTACCGGGGGGCGAGTCTCTGCCTCAGGTCACGGAAGTTGTATATCTCACCGTTGCAGATGATCCCGCTCCTGCCTCCCCCCGCCAGTATAGGCTGATGACCGAGTGCCACATCAACGATCGACAGCCTCGTATGCCCCAGGACCCCACCCTCAACTGCGTGCAGACCGCGGTCGTCCGGGCCGCGGTGAGGCATGGCATCCAGCATCTTGTTGACTGTCTTCTCGTCTCTATCGCCAAAGCATCCCGCTATCCCACACATGCAGAAAAGCCTCCCTACTCTTTGCAGATACTGGCGGACCCTCTTCTTCTACCAGTCAGCCAAGTACACTGGTGTCAGCAGACAGGTGTAGCGACATGGCTTAGGTGTCATCCCTGAACCGGTATCCGATGTTGCGGACCGTCTCGATGCAGTCTGACTCGTCGAGCTTGCTTCTCAGTCTCCTGATGTGGACGTCAACCGTCCGGTCCCCGCCGAAGTAGTCATAGCCCCAGACCTTGTTGAGGAGGGCTTCCCGACTGAAGACCTTTCCCTTGTTGGTCACCAGGAACTTGAGCAGCTCATACTCTTTGAACGTCAACCCAACCAGCCTGCCTTTGAAAGCGACTTCGCACTTCGCCGTGTCTATCGCCACTTCTCCGCAGCAGATCAGGTCCTCATTGACCTCGCCGGGCTTCCGCTGCAGGATTCTTCTCACCCGCGCCACCACCTCGCTGGCATTCCATGGCTCCACGACGAAGTCGTCCACATCTGTGGCCGAATCGAGCACATCAAGGCCGTCGTCTGACAGGAGAGTGACTACAGGCAAGCGGGTCTTCGCCTTGAGCCTCTGTGGCAGGTCCCACATCTCCGAACCGGGAGCAGCGCCGTCTACAGCAACCACCACGAGGTCCGCGGACAAGGTGCCGACGTCCTTCAGCCTCTCATCCTCGGCGCAGGCAATCGAACACAAGAAGCCCTTCTCTGCGAGTCCGAGACTGAGATCCCTTATCCTCTCACTACCGTCGCCTATTATGATGACCCTGAACATCGCTGGTCTTCTCACTATAGCGTATCAGTCAATAAGCATAGAGCCTGCCATGTGGCCTGAGGTGGAGCGGGAACAGCTTGGTGAAACCCCTGCCCAGTACGTCAGCGGCACTGAAGCCGAAATGAGCGGCGAACTCTCTCACGTACACTTCAAGTTCCAGCATCTCCTTCTCATCCAGATCTGCTCTGCCGACTTCCTTACCCAACTGGTGGTCTGCCACCGAACCCCCCAAATAGATGACTCCGCCGTGCATTCCGGTTCCGATGAAGCCGGTGGCATGCGGCTGGTCTTCTTTCAGCGTCATGCCCAGAAGGATCAGGATGCCGCCGGCCATGTACTCGCCCAGGAAATCCCTGGCCGTCCCGCCGATGACCATCACCGGTTTCTTCTCCTTGGATTCCTTCATGTGGATACCGGCCCGGTAGCCCACGTCATCCCGGACGAAGATCTTCCCTCCCCGCGCCGACAGGCCCAGGATATCGCCGGCGTGGCCATGGACGATGATCTCGCCGTTGTTCATGGTGTTTCCGCAAGCGTCCTGGACATTCCCGTGAACGACGATCCGAGGCCCATCCATGAAAGCGCCAAGGTCATTTCCCGGCGTGCCGCATATCTCAACATCGACTGACTTGCCCAGGTTGGTGCCTATGTACCTCTGGCCGTGAACGTTCCGGACTGTCAGCCTCTGAGCACCACTGACCACCGCGTTCCTCAACCTGGTGTTGAGTTCGCGGTATGGGACATCGGTGGCATCGATCTCCATGACTGACTGGATTGCGATCTGTTCAGTGTTGTCTCCCATTTTCAGTCTCCTGCCATTCTTGTTTCCAGATCCATGTCGGTCTACCCCCACCCCCTCAAGTACCAGCACTTGCCCCGCAGGCTGCCGTTCATTTCCTGGTGAGGTCGCCGTTCCGCTTTGCGGACACTGCCCGTTCCACGATGTTCAGCGCCTTGGCCGGACAATAGATCATGCATTTCTGGCAGCCGACACAGTTACCATGACGGCTCTTGACGCCTTCCAGGGAGTCGTTGTCGTGTCGAAGGAACACTCAGTGACTCACGTCTGGCACTGTGTGCAACGGGACAGGTCTCTTTCCACGGAAAATTCCGACGCTACACTCGTTCTCAAGGCAGTCCTCCTTCACAACTGCTACTTCCTGACCGGGATTCCTTTATCTGCGAGGTACTCCTTCGCTTCGCGGATCGAGTGCGTCCGGTAGTGAAAGATGCTGGCGGCCAGCACCGCGTCCGCCTTGCCATCCAGCAGCGCTCTGTAGAGATGATCGAGAGCACCCGCCCCTCCGCTCGCAATCACCGGCACCGTCACCTGAACGCTGATGGCACTGGTCAATCTCAGGTCATAGCCGCTGCGCTGCCCGTCCTGGTCCCAACTGGTGACGAGCAGTTCACCGGCGCCCATATCGACTGCTTGCCTGGCCCAGGCAACCGCATCTATCCCAGTTCCTTTTCGACCCCCGTGCGTCAGCACTTCCCACCTCGGTGATTCGCCGTTCGAAATCTGCCTGGCGTCGATGGCCACTACGACGCACTGGGAGCCGAACTTCTCTGCACCCTTGGTTATCAGGTCAGGATCGAACACCGCTGCTGTGTTGACGGCCGTCTTGTCCGCCCCGGCTTCTAGCATGCGCCGCATGTCTGTGATGCTGCGTAAGCCTCCGCCAACAGTGAGCGGGATAAAGACCTGCTCTGATACCCGTTCCACGATATCCACCAAGGTCTCGCGCCCTTCCGGAGTAGCGCCGATATCCAGGAACACGATCTCATCGGCGCCTTCGCCGTAATAGAAGGCCGCCATCTCCACGGGATCGCCCGCATCACGGAGGTCCATGAAGCTGGTCCCCTTGACGACTCTCCCTCCTGTCATGTCCAGGCAGGGTATGACCCTCTTAGTCAACATCAGACTTCCTTCGCCGCCGGTCCGCCTCAGCGCGGGCCAGGCGCATAGCTAAACTCTCCAGATCGGTGGAACATAGTCTTCCTCCTCACCCCCAAACTCAGGTAACGCAGTCCCGGTCTGTCCGTCGGCCCGACTGCTCCGCCGTCTCCGCGCCGCCAGCAGGAGCTGTTCTTCCCGGGGGTGGCCCTCCCACTCAGTCAACCCGCTGTCCTCGCGCTCGAAGGCCGCCACCCTCTGCGGCCTGATCTTCCTGTAGATGTCCCCCGGCGTCCTCGTCAAGCCGTCAACCATCAGCAGCCGCTCAACTGAGATTCCGAAGAGCTTCTCGTTCTCCTCGAGATAGGGCCGTATCAGATCCCAGTCGGCAGGCGTCACATCGGCAAACTGGCCGCCGTTGAGC
>JAFGCL010000178.1 GCA_016932645.1 Dehalococcoidia bacterium
CAAGAAGGAAGTGCTGAAGCTGGAGAGGAAGATACAGAGGCTCAATCACCAGATGGGCAGCTTCAAAGAAATGACCAAGTTCCCCAGCGCGCTTTTCATAGTGGATCCGTCCAAGGAGCGGCTGGCGGTGGCCGAGGCCAAGCATCTGGGCGTGCCCATTGTGGCCGTAGTGGACACCAACTGCAATCCCGACGAGATCGATTTTCCGATTCCAGGCAACGACGATGCGGTCAGAGCGGTGAAACTGATGTGCACTAAGATGGCTGATGCGGTGCTAGAAGGCAAGAGGGTCCTGGAGAAGGCGGAGCGCGAGAGTGCTGAGATAGCCGGCAAGGAAGCCATTGACAGCCTGGAGTCGTTGTCATTTAGCCCTGAGGAGGAGAAGCGCAGTGGAGATTTCAGTGACATCAATAAAGGAGTTGAGAGATAAGACCAGCGCCGGCGTCATGGAATGCAAGCGGGCGCTTCAGCAGGCGGAAGGCAATGTTGATCGAGCATGTGACATTCTGAGAGAACAGGGCCTGGCCAGGGCCGAGAAGAAGGCTGACCGGGTAGCTTCTCAAGGCCTGGTCGAGGTCTACGTTCACGGCGGAGGTCGCATAGGCTCGATGGTTGAGTTGAATTGCGAAACTGACTTTGTGGCTCATACCGACGAATTCAAAGCGCTGGTTCATGATCTGGTATTGCAGATAGCAGCTACCGACCCGCGTTTCATCACGTCCGCAGACATCCCCGACGGGGAAAAGGAGAAGCTGAATCCCGAGGAAGTGTGTCTCCTTTCGCAGCCCTTCATCAGAGACCCGGCCAGAAGGATCTCTGACATCGTGGCGGATGTCTCTGCCAAAATGGGCGAGAAGGTGGCCGTACGCCGGTTCGCCAGATTCGAGCTGGGCAAGTAGCTTCCGGAACCTCTGGAGCACGATGAGTTGTGGAGGCAGACCTTAGCGACACAGTAGCTCTGGTTACCGGTTCCAGCAAGGGGATCGGCCGGGCCATAGCTGTGAGGTTTGCCGAAAACGGTGCCTCTGTCGTCATCAATGCCCGCACCCCGGGGCCAGCTTTGGACGTGGTGGAGCACGTTCGGGCCATGGGCAGCGAAGCGCACTTCGAGCCGGCGGATCTCTACAACTACGACGACGTGAAACGCATGGCTGACAACGCCGCGCAGCGATTCGGCCATATTGACATCCTGGTGGCCTGTGGCGCTGCAGCGGGACCCCCTCCACAGCCGTTCTACGAGATAGATCCGAGATCTTACGGCGATTGCATCAGCAGCCACCTCTTCACTCGCCTCTACGCCGTGAGGGCGGTGCTGGGCCACATGATGGCCAGACAGTCTGGTAAAATCATCATGGTGACGACGGATGCGGGAAGAACACCTACCAGGGGAGAATCGCTGATCGGGGGTGCAGCGGCAGCAGTGGTGCTCATGACCAAGGCGCTGGCCATGGAGTTGGCGCGCTACAAGATACGCGTCAACACCATCTGCACTACGGTGACCAAGGATACTCCAGGATATGAAACGGCAACTTCACAAAAGGACACCCACTTGGCCAACATGTTCAAGAAGGCTGAGGAGCGGATGCCCTTCGGTATGAACAAGCCCGATGACATTGCGCAACTGGCGCTGTTCTTGGCCTCCCGGGATTCGAACCAGATCACGGGTCAGATCTTCAGCATAAGTGGCGGACTCTCTTTTCCGGGCTGACCATGGCAGTCGAATCTGTTGACAGGAGGACTGCGGGATCATGAAAGTGCCTTCGAATAACTACAAGCGCATTCTGCTGAAGTTGAGCGGGGAAGCTCTCATGGGCAAGCGCGAGTATGGCATTGACGACACCATTCTGAAGAGGGTCGCTAGGCAGGTGAAGGATGTGACGGAGGCCCGGGTCGAGGTGGCCATTGTGGTGGGGGGCGGCAACATCTGGCGGGGTGCCGATGCTGCTGCGAGGGGCATGGACAGAGGGACAGCAGATTACGCGGGGATGCTGGCCACGGTGATGAATGCCCTGGCCCTGCACGACGCCCTGGAGAAGCAGGGGCTGGTCGCCCGCACGCAGTCGGCCATCCCGATCCAGTCAGTAGCCGAACCCTACATCCGGCTCAGGGCCATCCGCCATCTGGAGAAGGGGAGGGTGGTGATCTTCGCGGCCGGGACAGGGAACCCGTACATGACCACAGATACGGCGGCAGCTCTGCGTGCGATTGAGATAAAGGCCGAGGTGCTCCTCATGGCCAAGAACAAGGTTGATGGCGTGTATACCGCCGATCCCCACAAGGATCCTTCGGCAAAGAAACTGGAGCACCTGGATCACCGCGAAGCTCTGAAGATGGGGCTTCATGTTATGGATGCCACCGCCTTTTCACTGTGCATGGAGAACAACCTGCCCATAGTCGTTTTCGATCTCCACGCGGCCGACAGCATAAAGAGGGCAGTGGCCCGCGAACGAATCGGCACCGTGGTTTCTTCGGGGGTGAAAGGATGATTGACGACGCACTTCTCGCGGCTGACACCAAGATGCAGAAGACCG
>JAFGCL010000179.1 GCA_016932645.1 Dehalococcoidia bacterium
ATGAAAAGGCGCGGCGGACTTGAAATCTGAGTCCTGGTCGACGATGTACATGGTGAGCTTCCTGGCACCGTCCTGGAGCAGCCTGGGTGCGACTTCCTGTAGCAAGACCTGTTGCCTCTGTTTCCTTTCCTGATCCTTTGGACACCAGAGAATGTAGATGATCTTGTCCATGTCTCTCCTTTGCTGCTGGTCTTCGTCAGGTATGGCGGCTGCCATTGTGTGCTGCGAGTCTTCAGTCTGCGGTTGCACGTCTCAGATTGGCCCGTCGAAGTCACAGTCAGACGAGTCAAATGATAGCAGATTGTGATCTGCCCTCAAAGGATGGTCGAGATGGACGCGACTAACCGGTTGGAAGGGTAGCCTGGGGGATCAATGACGAGCCATGGCGACAGCGAGGAAATCATGAAGATCCTCAAAGACGTCTACAGGAACGAGGAGGCTTCACCTGGCTTCAAGGCCGAGCTGCGCCACCGCCTTGACGCGGAGTCGGGCAGCACCATCAGCGCCGCACCGAGGCCTTTCTGGCGGGGGCCCTCTCTGTGGATAGCTAGTGCGGCAGGGGCTGCCGTCGCTCTGGCCCTTGTCATAGCCTTCGTTATTGTCCCGGCGGTCACCCGTGACAACGCCGTCATTCCCGACGGTTCACTCGGCATGTTAGAGGTGAGGATAACCGACGCCAAGAACGAGCCGGTGGTGTCGGCCATCAATGTCACCTTCGACAACATCACTGTTCATAGGGCGGGTGACGGGGATTCAGACGGCGAGTGGATGCTGCTGGCGGAGAACCTGAACAAGACAGTCGACCTGCTTCAGCTCAGCGGCGTTGGGAATCTGCTGGGGGAGGACGAGATCCGGGCCGGACACTACACGCAGATCCGCGTTGGGGTGGCAAAGGTGGAGGTTGTTATTGACAGCGTCCTCGAAGAAGTCGATCTGGAACTGGCGGGAGATGCGAAGATGCCCTCCGGAGAGATCAAGTTCGTGACACCCTTTGAGATTGAGGCCGGCGAAACGACTGTGATCATCATTGACTTCGACATCAGCGCGGACAAGTCGGTGGTCTTCGCCGGAGGCAAGTGGCTCTTCAGGCCCACCATCAAGCTGGATGTCACGTATCCGGACGAATAGCCGGAGACTCTTGAGGACACGCCGCATTTACCCGTCATTACCCACGCCACCATGGATAGCGCCTATTCCCGTCGGATGCAAAGAGGTTGAGAGAAGGCCACGAGGCACTGCCCATCGTCCCTCTTCAGCATGACCCGCACCCTGACATAGTCCTCCCAGTCGTCGACATCATAGGCGAAGCCGTCTGATCCTGATGCCGACGTTGACTCACGGCGTGATGACGCTCCGGCACAGAACTCAATCGTTTCGCAGGGACGTTCTGCGGTGACATGAATCCGGTTCTGGCTGCAGGAAATGGCCAGCCATGCGCCGCCGTCCCCTGGTGCTGAACCGCCCCGCCGCCCCCGGCGGCGGACCACGGCCCAGAAGTTGCCGCCCCGGATGTTCTCCAGCATGTCCCGGCCCAGGGCCTCCGGATCTACCAGCCCGTTCCGGCAGTCCTTCGGGTCGATCTGCGAGTTCACCAGTATCCAGCCCCGGTCGAACGTTTTGTCGTCGCGGACGTCATGGCAGTCATCGCTGGCAAAGCCCCATACCCTTCGGTATCCCCTCGCGATGACTTCGTCCCAGCAGTTGAGGCTCCACCTTCTGCGGGCGGCGTTGTTGGCGTTGAATATCTCCAGGCCGGCGTAGTGCCCGGCGTGGCTTGCCATCTCCTTCGGAGACCATCCACCGCCGCACCAGCGCGGGCAAGTCAGCCGGGTGCAGAAATGGCGGGCGTTGGGGTGCGCCGCCACCGGAATCGCCTTGTCCACCCCCGCGATGTAGGCCAGCCTCTTCGGGATGTTGCGGCAGGCGCAGCCCGTGATCGACGCGATGCCACTCCCGTCGCCGTGCCGGTCTATCCCGAGGGCCAGGGTATGATGGCGGCCCAGGCCGTACTCCGCGCTGTCGATGTGCAGGATGCCGGGAACCCCGGGCCCCGGCGTAACCCGGTTGTGGTCGGTGAGAAAGACGCCACTGTAGCCGGCGTCGCGGTAGGCTGCCTCAATGATCTCGGGTGTCTGGCCGCGCTTGCCATCGCTCTGCTGGCTGTGGCAGTGAATCTGCACCTTGTGCCAGAACTCGAGGTTCCGGTGAGGGTTTTCTATCAATAGCTGCCCCTTGCTACTCATTGGCCGGATCAGAGGGACCGCACGGCGTGGCCCTGTTCATTGTATCATTCTCAACTCTGCACCCCTTGCCGCTGGTCCGCCTCAAGCTTGGCCTTCTTGGGTCTGTACTCAGTCACCCGGCCCTCGCTCGGGGGATTGAACGGAACGCAGAGGGGCGGAGCCCCTCTGCACGCCCCATGCATTAAATGCTGCGGTGACATAGGGGCGCATCGCGATTTGCCCGATACTCACGCGAATGCCGGCCAAAGTGTGCGGACGCGACAGGGCGCGTTCCCCCGGCACGCGGCTCGGACGATAGTGGCAAGTCCCTCTTTCTTGATAGAGGGACTCCAGGGCGTTGGGGACGCAACCCCTCGCTCTTGGCCGCCACAGGCCATGACCTGACAGCTCGCAGTCGGGGCGTTGCCCCTTCCTGCCAGAGACGGACCTTTGGTCCACGCCCTATGCGCACGCGCCATCGTAGTGTTGACGTAGGGGCGCATGATCATGCGCCCGGAATCCCCCGTACATGCGGTGTGGAGAGAACGAAACCGCCTGATGAAGGTGGAGACGCGCAGCTAACCCTGATCGGAAGGCTGAACGTCGGCGGACGACGCAGCCAGGCCGGCCAGCCTCTCGGGGTAGGCCATACTGTAGTCGGCTAGCTTCCTGAGTGCCACGGCTGCTCCCCGCATAGACAGGAACAACGGCAAACCTAGGTCCGCCGCAAACTGGCGCACATCGATGGAGGCCTCAAAAGAGCGGTTGTCTCCCGTGGAGTGAAGCACCACCGCTCTGGGCAGTTCGCAGGCATAGGCTGCCAGGACTATGGAGCCGGGACCTCCGGCGGCTCTGGCCCGCTCCAGGGGCACCGGGCTGATGTCGAAGCCGTGGTGATACACCACAAGGTCGAGGCGGGGCCATTGCTTGAGCAGCGCGTTCAACCTCTTTGCCCGCGGCATACCTCCGGACACCGCTATCTCATGCAGGTACTCAGCTGGCGGGCGGCTTCCCATCTTCATGACGATTTCCATCGCGTCCGGAACAAAACCTGTGCCGAGATCGATGGGGTTGCGCAGCATGCTGTTCGCCAGGTCAACGAACTCCTTGAGACCGTCCCTTATCCCCTCTGGGATGGGAGTCAACCTGAAGCCTGTCCGGCTCAATTCATCCGTGGCCATGACACTGGCGCCGCCTCCATGCCCGATGGCGCACACGTTCAAACCTTTAAAGGGCTTGACGCGCAGGAGCGCCACCAGCATGTCCACCATTTCCTCGATGCTGTAGACGCGCATGGCGCCTACCTGCTTCAGGAGGCCGTCCCACACGGTGTCGGCTCCCGCCAGCGATCCGGTGTGCGAAGCTGCCGCCCTCAGCCCGTCGGGGGAGAAGCCGCCCTTGAAGACGACGACTGGTTTCGCCGCGGCGGCGCTCTTGAGCATCTTGAGCAATCGCGGACCATCGTGGGCGCCCTCAATGTAGGCGGCGATCACCTTCGTCTCCGGGTCTGAGGCGAAGTAGTCCAGGAGGTCGCACTCATCGATGTCGCAGGCGTTGCCGTAGCTCACTATCTTGCTGAAGCGCAGCCCCCGCGACACGGCGTGCCTGGCCATGAAGGTGACGTTGCCGCCGCTCTGGCACAGGAAACCGATAGACCCCGGCTCCATACACAGATCGGGGCTGAGTCCTATCCTGCCCCGTGGATAGAACAGGCCCAGGCAGTTGGGACCGATGATGCGCATATTGCCCTGCCGCGCTACGGCCACCAGCCGGTTCTGAAGCTCTATCCGGTCCGGTTCGCCCGTCTCAGCATAGCCCGACGAGAATACATGCGCCACCTTGACGCCGATGTCCCGGCAGTCCTCCATGATCTTGGGCGTGTGAACGGCCGGCACGGAGATCACAACGTGGTCGACCGGGCCGGGGATGTCCTTCACGCTGCGGTAAATCGGCAGGCCATCCATCTCGCCGCCCTTCGGGTTCACCAGGTAGATCTGGCCGGGATACTTGTTCGTGATGAGCGATTCGAGATAGAGCCTCTTTATCCAGAGCTTGGGCAGGTCGGCCGATATGCCCACTATAGCGATGGAGCGGGGGTGGAATATGTATTCCAGAGAGGGAGTGTTGCCGTTGGTGCTGCTTGGCATGACAGTGACTGTTATCAGTGTAGCATTCAGAAGGCCAGCGCATCAAAAAAACCGCCCTTCCGTCCCCCGGGCCAATCCCCCTGAGCCCCCCATTTCGCGAAGGGGGGAGAGAATATAAGCAGAGGGGCTTCGCCCATCTGCGCACCCGTATCCGCTGTAGGGGCATAGCGTGCTGTGCCCTTGAGACGCGTCTCGGCAGAGTCGCAGGGCGGACAAAGAGAAACGAAACCCGCTGCGGGACATGGAAGAAAGCAGAAGGGCTTTGCCCATCTGCACGGCCCGTCCGCAGAGCGCATGGAGTCCGCGGCAGGTGTATGTGGCAGCATCTTGATAGAATTATGCTGATCTTTGACCGCACGAGGGGACAGGACATCGATGAAGGAAACGGGCGTCTTCTACAGCGAAGCAATGAGGAATGACCAGGCTCCTTCCGACATGAACATTGGGAAGGGCTTCGACGGCATAGTCAGAGAAGGCCTTTTTGAGGAACAGGAAATCAGGCTCTTCGAGGCGAAACCCGTGACGGAGGACTTGGTGCTGCGAGTGCACAGCAGGGACTGGGTACAGCATGTCCGGAGAGAGGGGATGTGGGAATTGAGCGTCTGCTCCGCGGGTGCTGTGGTCATGGCCTTCGACAAGGTCCTCGCCGGGGAGATACACAACGCGCTGGCCCTTGTCGGCATCGGGGGGCATCATGCCGGCCGGGACTATGCCTATGGGGGGTGTTATGTCAATCACGAGGCGATTGCCGTAGCCTGGGCGCGTGAGAACGGCAGGGGAACGAGGTTTGCCATAGTCGACACGGACACCCATCACGGTGACGGCACCAGGGGACTCTTCTCTGGAGATGAGGATGTCCTTCACATCTGCTATTGCGGCTATGGCAAGGGGGAAGGAAGCACCAAGGTATGTTTGCCGCATGCCTCAAGTGATGACGAGTTCGTGCGTCGGTTCCGTAACGAGGTGCCTCCGCTTATTCGGGGGTTCAAACCGGAACTGGTGCTGTGGTTCTGCGGCCTGGACACCCACAGAGACAGCTATGGCACCAGAAGACTCACGTCGGACTGCTATCCCCGCCTCTGCGAGGTCCTGAAGGAGACGGCCGAGGACGTGCCTCTGGTGAGGCTCGTGGTGAGAGTCGGCTGCAATGCGCCGTCCCACGTGGCGGCGGACGCGCTGCCCAAGATCGTCAAAGTCCTGGCTGGGAGACCGTGGCGATGAGCGGGTGAAGCCCTGCCGTCACGAGTTCCCCTGCGATTTCGAACGGACTGCCAGGTCGATGAGATCCAGCTTGCGGGGACGGAGAAGAATCATCGACGCCGCCGCAACCCCCACGAAGATGTAGAACCACAGGAACTCCCCCTCCATGAAGAAGATCACCAAGCCGTAGATGCCGACGGACTCGCACAGTGCGCTGGAGATGATTATCATGGACAGGTAGGCCCCCACGATCCGGTTGATCCTGCTTTTGGGGTTGCTGGCAGCTCTGCGTATGAAGAAGGCCGCAGCCAGCACACCCAGGGCGATCACAGTCAGGACATACCTGGGAGCATGGGCCAGCCATGCCGGATCACCCGGTTCGGGTTCAATGCTTGCGGCCCCTTCCGGTCCCACGACATGCGCTATGATCACGTAGAGTGCCAGGGCCACCATGAGGGATCCCCATAGGATGCGGATGGTGAGCCACTGACGTTCAATGGAGAGCTTCTCACTCTCATCCAGCGTTTGAGCGGGATCGGACCAGGGGAGCGTCATGAGCAAGCCCTCCTTCCTTTGCTGCTGCGGTTGGTTGCATAACTATCAAGCGGATGTGCAGATGGAATTGTAGTGTGCCCGATCGAATCACGTCAACAGCGGGTTTCGTTGAATCTGGCTGAACTGGTGGGAGGGAGGGGGCTGCGCTTTCGCAGCATCTCAGCGGGAGACTGGCTCACCAAACTGAAGGGTTATCCCCTCGGAGTGGCTCATCTGGTGGAAACACCGGGAGAGATTGGCTTTTTCGGTTGCTGCAGCGGATGACGTATAATCCACCTTGACCTGCAGTTCCTCCCGGGGGCGAGGACAGGTAGTTTGCAGTCATCGAAATGAGCTGGCTAAGCTTCGGAGGCGCAAGAAATGGAACACGACGCGCGTAATGACGATCATGACACGGTGATCCGACTGGAGAAGGTATCGAGGTCATACCGGATGGGGGTGGTGGAGGTCAGGGCGCTGAGAGAGGTGACAGCCGACGTACCGCGCGGCGAGTTCATAGTCATTCTCGGCCCGAGCGGCTCGGGCAAGACAACCTTGCTGAACTTGATCGGCGGCATGGATTCGCCTACGGCCGGGAGCATAGCAGTGAATGGCATCGAGGTCACTTCGCTGAAGGAGAAGGGTCTCACCGAATTCAGGCGGGACCACATAGGCTTCGTCTTCCAGTTCTTCAACCTGATACCGACGCTGACTGCCAGTGAAAACATCGAGTTTGCCGCGGAACTCGTTTCTGCGCCCAGGGACGTGAAAGATGTGCTCGACATGGTCGGCCTGAAAGAACGCGCCGGCCACTATCCGAGCGAGCTCTCGGGAGGCGAACAGCAGCGGGTGGCCATAGCCAGGGCCCTGGTGAAGGACCCTCCGATACTGCTCTGCGACGAACCCACCGGCGAACTTGACTTCGAGACAGGGAAGCAGATCCTCAGCGCGTTGCGCAAGATAAACGAAGCGAGCCGCAAGACCGTTCTTCTGGTGACCCACAATGCCGCCATCGGCAGCATAGCCGACAGGGTAGTCCGGCTGCGCAGTGGAGAGATCGTTGAGGACCGGCGAAATACCGAACCTGTTGATCCTGGATCGCTCCGGTGGTAGGAGGCCGAAGACCTGACGGAGACAAAGGCATGAAGGAGTCCGGGTGAGTGTTTCATAGCAAGCTGCGGCGCAAGCTGGTGCGGGACTTGGCGGCATCGAAGTGGCTGTTCCTGGCAGTAGCCGCGGTCGTGTTTCTCGGCGTGGCGCTCTTCGGGGCCTCGTTCCTGGGCTACCGGAATCTAAAGACATCCTATGACTATACGTACGACACGCTCCGTTTTGCCGACTTCACGGTCAGCGTGGTGGAAGCACCGCTGGAATCCGTGGGGGATGCAGCCTCGATCCCGGGCGTGGAGGCAGTCACCGGCAGGTTGAATGCGGACATGGCGCTCACCCTCCCCGGCGAGAGGAACAAGAAGGTGCTGGCGCGGGTGATATCGCTGCCCTCAGGTGAGCGCCCTGCAGTCAACGATGTCAAGGTGGAAGAGGGTTCCTACTTTGATGAGGACGATGCCGGTGCGGTGCTCGTGGAGAACAGCTTCGCCAAGTACCATGGGCTGCAGCCCGGCGACACCCTGTCGCTGATGGCGGGCGACACAGAGGCGGTGTTCACAGTGGCTGGAATCGTAACCAGCCCGGAGTACATTTGGCCTGCCAAAAGCCGGCAGGAGCTGCTGACCACGCCTGAAACGTTCGGGGTCGTCTTCGTGCCGCTAACGGCGGTAGCCGGACTGACGGGCAATGACAGCATCAACGAGTTCTGCTTCCTGGTTGACCAGGGATCAGACCGGGACGTCATCATTGAACGTGCCACCGGGGCCCTTTCAGCCTATTCAGTGAACGATGTGGTCAAGCGAGAAGACCAGCCGAGCAACGCGGCTCTCAGCCTTGACCTGCAGGAGTTCGCCGAGATGTCGGAGCTTTTCCCCTTCTTGTTCCTCATAGTGGCGGCTCTGGCTACTTACATCCTGCTCACCAGAATCGTCCAGAACCAGCGCACGCAGATCGGCCTGATGCGGGCCATCGGGTACTCCAGGCGCCAGATCATGATGCACTACCTGGGTTTCTCGCTAGTCATCGGCATCGCCGGGGCTGTGGCTGGAACCCTGGCCGGCTATCTCCTTTCCGAGCTGGTCACGAATTTGTACGTGGGCCTCCTGGGGTTGCCCTACACGAGCACTAGAATGGGATGGATAGAGTGGCTGGCTATTGAAGAAGGGCTGCTGATCGGGATCGTGCCCTGTCTGGTGGCGGGGTTCCTTCCGGCCCGGGCGGCGGCCGGCATCAGTCCTGCAGCGGCCATGCGGCCTCCGGCACCAACTGCCGGACGAAAGCTGCTCCTGGAGAGGATCGCCCCTCCGCTGAGGCGTCTGTCGTTCCTGTGGAAGATACCCCTGCGTAACATCTTCCGGAATCGTCGGCGCAGCCTGTACACCATCATCGGCGTGGCCTTCGGCACGAGCCTGATCCTGGTCTCGGCGGCCTTTGTCGATACCATCGATGATGTGATGGATTTGCAGTTCGAGCGCGTGCAGAGATACGACGCAATGATCGGCTTCGCCGAACCGCAGTCGGTGGCCGCGCTCGATGCGGTGGCCGGCTGGGAGGGCGTCGAGAGGGTTGAGCCGGTCCTTCAGAGTCCGGTTTCCCTGGAATACGACGACAAGACCTACTCGACGCTGGTCATCGGGCTCTCACCGGATGCCGAACTGTACGGACTGTATTCCCCGGGTGGCAAGAGGACGCAGGTTCAAGACGGGGGTATCCTCCTCAGCGAAAGCCTGAGGAATGTGCTGGGTGTGAGAGTAGGTGACACCATCGGAGTGGATACACCGGAAGGCCTGTGGAGCATCACCGTGGTTGGGTTCGTGAAACAAGGCATGGGCAGTCCGGGCTATGTGTCATGGAACGATGCGCAGCAGGTGCTGGGGGGCCAGCCTGTGGCCAACGGGTTGATGTTGAGCGTCAATCCCGAGTACCTGGATAGCGTGAGGGAAGAGGCCTATTCGTTGCCCGGCGCCGCGTCTGTGGAGCTGACAGTGGATAGCAGGGAGAGGGTGGAGGAACTGATGGGATTCATCCAGGTCATGATGTGGGTGATGCTCGGCTTCGGAGCGGCCTTGTCCTTGGCGATTGTGTTCACCACGGTCACGGTTGGTATCCTGGAGCGCCGCCGTGAGATTGCCACGATGCGTACACTGGGAGAAAGCAGGGGCAGGATAGCGGTGATGATGACCATCGAGAACGTGCTTCTGGGCCTGGCTGGGTTGGTGCCCGGGATTCCTCTGGGCTATCTCCTGGCAATGTTGATGATGCAGTTGGTGCAAACGGACATGATGGGCTTTGACCTGGTCATCTTCCCTCGTACCTATGCGCTGACCGTGTTTGCTGTCATGCTGATAATGCTGGCTTCGCAGGCGCCGGCCATCCGGCAGATGAACCGCCTCAATCTCGCCAGCGTGACCAAGGAACAGGCCAACTAACGGCAAGGCTCCGGAGAGGGGTGAGTTTGACGGCCGCTGTTACCCGGTGGTATTGTTCGGGGCACGCGGGTCTCAGTGTCAGGTCCTGGGAAGCGGAGGATGAAGTCAATGGGGTCAGATCAGGTCTTCAAGATGGCTCCGGCGCTCGTGCTGGGGACAGGAGCGCCTCTTGGTTTGAACAGCGGGGCGCCCAATTTCCGTCCGCCCCATGCCCTGGAGCTTACCGCGATCTACAACCGGAAGAGATCCAGCCGTCCGATGGCGTTGCCACCCTTCGTTATACGGTTGACTGACCCCGCCAGTCTGGTCAGGTATCCCACCTTCCCGGTAGAGGACTGAGACCTCAACCAGGCACGAGGCATCCCATTCCCGTGGTTCTCTTGGATACAAGAATGAGTTTGGCGGATGCTTCGTCCCTATAGCGCCACGAAAGACGGGTTGTTCTCGTCGTCATCCCATCGGGCGGGATCGGCCTGGATGTATTCACGGATGGCCATCAATTCAGCCTCGTTCCGAAGAACGTGTTCTTAATAGCCACGTTGCCACAGTAGGCCGTGGAATGGGGCCAAGCCTCGATGTCGCCCGCCCATGACGTATTCATGGGTGGCCATGGATTTGAATGCCTGCAATATGCGTCCCACTGACCCCGCCGTCGTTCCTTAGGGGCGATGCTTGTGATCGCCCGAATCGGGTTGACGGGGATCATCAGGGCGAACACGAGGTTCGCCCCTACAATGGTGTTTGGTTTGAACGGGGGGTGTTGGTGGCGGTTCGGTGATCACGATGACGCCATGGACGGGGTTGGGCATGATTACCATTGTATCCAATTCAACCAATGGGAAATGGTGCGGGATATCCTCCCAACAACGGCGAACGATGTCGCCCGCATCGTTCAAATGCGTTTCGCCATCCAGCACATAGCCGAACGGGCGCGCGCGGTCTCGCACCTAGGCCTGTTGCGCCAGTCTAACAGCGCGGTTGAGTTGCTCCAGGAACATCTGTCTGTCGGAGGGCGATATGATGACGCCCATGCCCCTGTTGCGCACGATCTCCACCGCGGTGGCCGATGACGTGGCCAGCCGGACGCCGCTGTAGATCCAGGTGGAGATGCCGGGTGCGGGGCGGGCCTCTTTGATGCTGGACAGTTTGATGTCCCAGTGAAGGGGCCATCCCATGACGATCCTCAGCTTCGTGTTGAACACCTGGTAGCGTCGGGGGAACACGAGGTGGAAGATCAGGGCATCCAGCAAGGTTAAGCCGAACATGGCGGCCGCCCCCTCGAGTTCAAAGAACAGCAGGACGATGGCCGGCACCAGAGTGGATGCGATGATCAAGGCCAGCATGACGAACTGGAGCCTGTCGTACCGGGGCGCGTCTTCGTATGTCAGGTAGCCCGGACCTTCTGGCATGCGCGGCGGGGCAGTCCTCTTCATGCGTGGTCCTTCCGCCTGTAGTTGTACCACTTGGCGGGCGGTAATTGCCAGTTGGGGTGCCCATGTCCGCTCTCAAACCCGCAGGCTTCAATCT
Organism: Dehalococcoidia bacterium; assembly: GCA_016932645.1. Classification (GTDB taxonomy): domain Bacteria; phylum Chloroflexota; class Dehalococcoidia; order UBA2247; family RBG-13-53-26; genus JAFGCL01. The sequence goes on from JAFGCL010000179.1 coordinate 11,167, forward strand.
TCGGGGGACTGATCTACGGAGAGGGCCTTTGGCTCGCTGGACGCCCCGTGGCCGAGCACGCGCGACGCTAACCTGGCCTGTCATTCCCGCGGAGCCTGTCCCCGCGAAGGCGGGGAGCGGGAACCCAGAGACCCCGTCGCGGGCATGCGCCTGGCCCGGCTTCGTTGCTATAGCAGCGGCGCGCGGCATACGCAGCGGCGGAGAGCCTCCCGCCCCTAGCGGACCACCTTCTGCGGCATCTTCATATCCGGCCCCGGGACCCAGCAGCATTCCTGCAGGACCTCATACAGGTGGACCATGTTGATGATGTCCTCTTCGTAAGAGAACTTGCCGTTGCCGGCGTACTCTATGATGCCCACGCCTGGAACCTGATAGTACGAGCCGTCCGCGCGCCGGCCGGGCAGGCGGTTCTGGAACCGGCTGATGACCCGGTTTCCCTCTATGACATGCCACTCAGTGGGGAACGTCCAGTCCTTCAGGCCCTGCATGCTGTCGCGCAGGAACTGGCGGATGGCCTGTTGCCCCTTGAAACGGCCCCAGGCCGGGTCGATGTAGGTGGCGTCTTCGGTGAACATGTCCGCGAGAGCCTCCCAGCCGATTTCACCGGCGCTGGCTTTGTCCCTGATGCGGTGCAGGGCCTCAACCGCCTCCTGTACCTCTTTCCTCGGATAGCTTGCCATTCCTCACCTCCTATGGCTGATTAAATGAAGCGTGATTGCCCTCTTGTTCCCCTAATCTTGGGGGAAGAGAAAGTATGAATTGGGGGACACCCCCAAACCCCCGGCGGGACAAGTCCCTGCACCCTCTTGGGGTTCCTCTAGGACTCGACCAACCTCATCCCTATGGCGTGAACATGAGGGCTGCAGGCCACCACGCACGCTCCGCAGCCGTAGCATTTGTCCGGATCGACCTCCGCCTTCAGCTTCTTGCCCGGCGGGTCCTTCTTCATCTCGATGGCGCTGAAGAAGCACGTCTCGACGCAGTCCTGGCAGCCGTCGCAGACATGCTTGTGGACCTCGGCCCGGAGATGGCTCTTGGCCAGGCCCCTGTCCAGCGTGCCGAACTTCAGGCCCGGGTCGAAGATGATGCAGCAGTCGCGGCAGCAGTTGCATATCTCGTTCAGGCGCGGGGAGAGGCCAAACGGCCAAGTGTGGACCAGCCCGGCCTCCTCGCCTTCGCGGAGAACAGCCATGGCTTCGTCGGCCGAGACCTTGCGCCCCGCCCCGCGTTTGATGGCATACTCCGCCCCGCGATTGAACAGCACGCAGATTTCGACCTTGGCATCGCAGCGCCGCAGCGAGCGGCGGCAGGTGCACGGAACGACGGCAATAACGTCTGCTCCGTTGACGAGATCACGCAGGTTCTCCTCAGGCGGCAGCTTCTCCACCGGGAGGTCGGGGCTGAGCTCAATGGCTCTCCAGGCTGGAACGACCCTCACGGTCTTCGCGGATGCGTCCGCAGGCAGGGCGCTCAGCTTCTCTGTAAAGGGCATGAACTCCGCTTCATAGAAATCCTTCCACAGATCGCAGAGCTCCGCGTCCACCCATTTCTCCGAGCTCGACAGGTTTGCGTCATGGAATTGGAGCACATCGCGAACCAGCCGGGGTCCCTTGCTCGTCGGAACCACCAGGCCTTTCTCCATGAACTCCTGGATCTTGCGCTGGACCGCATCTTCCGGCATTCCCGTCTTGCGGGCGATCTCCGCCGGTTCTGCGGGCAAGGCGAGCAGCAGCTCAGCTTCTTCAGCGGTGACCAGTTTCCGGATGATCTTGTGCATGAAGGGCGATTTGGGATCCGGAACGTTGATCTTCTCCAGCACTTCAACGTAGGTGTCTTTCGTTTCCATCGAAGCCTCCCTTCCCGGCCGCTGCAGACCCGCTGGTGAGGTGTCTCGCGGGCCTACCGCCATATTAGCACGGTTAGTCCAGACGGAGACGGCTGACAGCTCATGGCTCATAGCTGTTGGGGATAGGCGTATCCGTGCGGAGCCTCAACCCCCTTGTTCCCCCACTCTTGGGGGAGTAAAAAGAGACGCAGAGGGCCTTTGGCCCTCTGCACGCCCGATGGTAACACGGGCCTAACGAATCCGTAGGGGCGACCGGCCGGTCGCCCCTACCATGGGTCACGATGATGCCGTGGATGCGCGTTGTGGGGCGTGCGTTTCCGCAGGGGCGATCCTTGTGATCGTCCGAATGGGTTGGGTGCGGAGCATCAGGGCGAATACAAGATTCGCCCCTACGGGGTTTCGTTTTGGCGGTGGGGGTTGTTGGTGGGGCATCCGCGATCACGGTGATGCCGTGGATGTGCGTTGGCCAAACGCCTCTGTAGGGGCGGAAGATCTTACGCTCCTACGTCTTCATTTCCGGGTGCGAGTAGTCCGGCTGCCGCCCCTGGTTGTAGAGGCGATCGAAGACGGTGTAGTGACCGGTACCGGTGAGGGCGGCCATGTAGCGGGAGCTGATCTGGCGCTGGACCAGCAGCTTCTTGGCGGGCGGCATAGAGAGGAACAGGCCGAGGAAGCGGCGCATGATGTCGTGGCTGAGGAGGGTGTAGTTGTCGCAGAGCAGGTTCTGCAGCTTGCCTGTGGCCGCCGCGCTCAGGATGAAGCGCTCGAAGCTGTCCTTGGGCACGAAGGCGGTTTCCTTGCGGCGCGCCAGCGCCAGGCAGCCCGCCTGGCAGGAGCGCACGCAAACGCCGCAGCCGATGCAGCGGCTGGAATCGATCACGGGCCGTTCATTGCCTCCGGAGTCGTTGCTGATGCTGATGGCCTGCACCGGGCACTGGTCGGTGCAGGCGCTGCAGGCGTTACAGCCGTCCTTCGAGTAGACGGCCACGAAGTTGGTGGTGATCCGGGCGTTGTAGCCCAGGTTCCGGTAGGACAGCAGGGCCTCGCAGCAGCAGGAGCAGCAGTTGCAGATCCAGTTCACGCCCTCCTGGACGTTGTCGCCCAGCTGCACCAGGCCCAAATCGGTGCATTGGTTCATTATGCGGTGGGCCTCGGGCCGGTCTATCTTCCGGGCGACGCCGTGCTTGGACAAGCTCTCGGCCGCCTTGTTGAAGGTGAGGCAGACGTCCTGCGGATTGGCGCAGGCCTTCCCCAGGTGCTGCATCTTGTGCCGGCAGTAGCAGGTGCCCACGGTGATGCAGGTGGCCGAGTCTATGATATGGCTGGCCCGCTCGTAGTCGAG
>JAFGCL010000025.1 GCA_016932645.1 Dehalococcoidia bacterium
CCGGTCTGCCCGTAGCCAGAGACGGCGCAGTAGATGAGTCGGGGGTTGATCTTGGACAGGGCCGTGTAGCCCACATTCATGCGGTCCATCACGCCCGGCCTGAACGCCTCCAAAACAACATCCGAGGACTTGGCCAGCCTCTGGAATACTGCCTGTCCCGCCTCGGTGCGCATATTGACGGCCGTCTTCTTCTTGTTCCGGTCCACCGCCGCGTGGGCCATCATCCTGGCGGCTTCATCTTCCTGCTCGGGAAAGTAGGCCAGTCCATCACCTACGCCCTTGTGCCCGCCGCCCGGCGGCATGTCTACCTTGATCACTTCCGCTCCCATGTCAGCCATCGTCATGGCAGCCAGGGAAGCCGGTCCTAAGCCACAGGTATCGATTACCCTGATCCCGCTAAGCGCTGATGCCAATCTGAACCTCCTCTTTATCGGCCAATCGCCACGGCCAAATAGATGGTGTGGGTCTGGGCGGGTTGGACCGCCCCTCGAGTGCCAATCAAGAGGTATGATACATCAAGCTCGCCGCAACGGGCAAACCAGACGATAGCGTCTGACTTGACAATGCCTTTTCCAGACCGAGGTGCTACAATAGACAGCCAAAGCCGAGAGACCCTCTACCGCAATGAACACCCGCCTCATCATCTCTCCTCAGAAGCGCAGGACTCCTCTTGAAGTGAGGCCTTGACCTGGACAGGAAAGCACTAGATAGGGCCTTCAACCCCCGCTGCGTGGCCGTGGTAGGCGACAAGATGGCCACCGGCTACGTCTGGCTTCGCAACATGAGCACTTTCACCGGGAGGCTGTACTCGGTGCAGATTGACCCCAACGAACTCCCGGGCATAGACAAGCTGGGCGTAAAGAACTACCGGAGCCTGCTGGATATCCCGGAACCAGTTGACTACGTGCTGGTGGCCGTGCCGCGGTCAGTGGCCCCCCGGATCATCGCCGACTGCATCAAGAAAGGAGTCGGCGGGGCATCACTGTTCACCTCTGGTTTCGCCGAGACTCACAGCGAGCAGGGAGAGACTTTGCAGGAGACGCTGGTCGCTTTGGCACGGGAAGCGAATCTGAACTTGATCGGGCCGAATTGCATGGGGGTCTTCAATCCGAATCTCGGAGTGCGCCAGGATATCAACCAGTACCATGGGCAGAGTGGGCCGGTCGGCTTCATCTCGCAAAGCGGCACCCACGCCATCTTCTTCAGTCAGGTGGGCGCGCGCCACGGCCTTCTCATCAGCAAATCTGTGAGCTATGGCAACGGCGCGGTCATGGACAGCCCGGACTACCTGGAGTACTTCGCCGAGGATGCCGACACGAAGGTGATAGGTCTGTATGTGGAAGGGGTGAAAGATGGGAGGAGGTTCCTCGATTCCTTGCGGGGGGCCGCCCGGAAGAAGCCCGTCCTGGTCTGGAAGGGCGGCCTGGGGGAGGAAGGATGCCGGGCTATCTCCTCCCACACCGGGTCGCTGGCCTCTGCGCCGGTGCTCTGGGACAGCCTGGTCAAGCAATGCGGCGCCATCAGGATCGACAACCTGGACGAGATGGTTGACTGCATGAAGACCATACTTTATGTCAACCCACCACTCGGGTCCCGGGTGGCCCTGGTAGCCCAGAGCGGCGGCCAGTCGGTGGTCATCGCCGACGCCTTCACCAAGGCCGGGCTGACAGCTCCGCTGCTCAGCCAGACCTCCTACCAGCAGTTTGCCACTTTCTTCAACACCATCGGCGGCACATATCTCAACCCGCTGGACACCTCTTGGCATGCGCCATCGATCAAGGACTCCGTCAGGATTCTCGACATCCTGAGCACAGACGAGAACGTCGACTCGCTGGTGGCTGAGCTGTCCCTGCCATTCCTGTCCCAGATTTGGGACTTCTACCCGCCGTATCTGGATGACCTGGTCGCCGCCCTGGCGGATTTCAAGTCCAGGTGTTCCAAGGCATTCCTGGTGGTCGTCTCGGCCGGCCAGCTTGAGGAAGCGGCCCTGACCGTCCGGAACAAGCTGATGGAAAAGGGCATCCCCAGCTTCCCCAGCTTCGACCGGGTTGCCAGAGCGCTGGCCAAGGTGGCTGAGTACCACCGGTCACACGGCAGATAGAGCAGGTGTTGACCCCGACTCCAGCGATCTCCACAAATCGCCCAAGGACCGGGTGCACTTGGCGGTTGAAAGAGCCTCCCAAGACAACCCCAGCCCCACCTCCGTCCAGCCCAGAATCAGGTGGTTTCCCAACCCCTATTGACAAGCCGCCGCGCTCTGAGGATAATGTTTAGCAACATAAACAAATCGCCAAAACGAGCACGAAAATGACCCAGGACGCCAACGCCGACTATGTGAGCAGCCCCGAGGCAGCCGAGATCCTGCGGATCACCTATGTCGGGGTGGCACAACTGGCCCGGCAGGGGAAGATTCCAGCGGTGAAGATTGCCAACCGCTGGCTCATCCCCAAGGCCTTTCTAGAGGAGTTCGCCCGGACCTATGAGGGGAGGAGGGGCAGGCCTCGCAAGAAAGCCCAGTCTGGAGAGGACCGTAATAATCTGGCCACCGTTAGGCCGGAGGGACCGGGGTCGGCGGACACCGGCGTGACACTCGGAGTCAGGGATTCCGGGCCCGATACTGGCGACACCTTTGCAGTGGGTACCCCAATCCATCATCCGGAAGAGACTCCAGCCCCCGTAGCTCACCTAGCCGGATTGACGCCGGACACCACCGCGACACTTGCGGCTGGTGACTCGATACCAGATGTTGACGCCGCCTTGGCCATCAATGTCCCGGCGGATCAACCTGAAGTCATTCCTGCTGCCAGCCCTCCGGCGAGTGAACTTGAAACGAGCGAAGCGGATGCCACGTCTCAGCCAACAGACTCCAGCGGTGCGACGGACGACACCTTTTCCATAAGCGCCCAGGTCTACCACCTGGACAAGAACTATGACTTCGAGGTCTACGAGAAAGGCGAAATCACGGAACATGCCCGGTTGATTGTGGCCAGGCTTAAGCCCAAGATTCCCTCACTGCCACAGTTCTCGTTCCGCTGGGACTACCGGTATCAGCACCTCAACGTTGACATCCATGGAGTGGAGACTGCCGTCGTGGACTGGTGGACCATGGGAGAAAACGGATACACCGGCCATCTCCCCAGGAGGCTGGGCGGACCGGGCTATGCCTTTGAGTCTGTCATTTGGCTGCCTGTAACGTTCGTGTTCCGGGGGCGTCTGACCCTTTCCCTTCGAGACAGCCCGGAGGCCGAAGAGGATTCATCGTCGGTAGCCACGACCACCGGAGGACTCCGCAAGCTGTGGGCCAAGTGGCCCAAAATCCATGGCAGTGAGTAGTTCTGTCCAAAGACCAGCCGACGGCCCCGCTCTGCTGCGTTACTTCTGAGCATTCACACCCGCCACATAAGTCCCAACCAGATGTGAAACTTCGCAGCCCCTTTGAGACTTGGATGTGAGGCGGCCCCTCTATAATGTCCTGTGCAGAGTTAGAGCGCAGCACAAGTAGTACCGGTGGATCCTGGGCTATATACTCGCCGGTGGCGGGTTTCTGCATGAGGTAACATGACACAGACAGAGCATGAGCCGCGTGCCATCCCGTTGACCGTGAAGCCCCAGGGCTGCGAGGGATCAGGGGACTAGACCAGCCTTTACCAGAACCCCTCGCGTCCTGTCCACACTGAGACGCCTTGTGTCCCAATTGGATTGATAGAAAGTCTGACATGTCAGAGGAATATGAGACCCGCACAGATGCAAATAGCGAGGTCTGGGGAAGAGGTTAGCGATGCCAGCGCTGGGAGAGAAAGCACAGAGAGCCTGGACAGAGGTGAGGGAATCATGGGAGATGGTTGTGGAGATTGAGAAGGAGAGTCTGAAGCTCGCCCAGTCTGAGACTGAGAGAAGCTACTACTCGATCATGGACAGACTCCGAAACAGGAAGGACTAGGCAGGAGGTTTGCAGATGAATGACTGCCAGGGAAGAGGCAAAGTGACTCGGGGAGGCCAACTTCTGGCCACGGTAGAGTACTCTGTCCAATCCGAGCCGGACGCTGTGAACAATTCCATCCGTGGGTATGTGGAAGTCGTAGAGGGCGAGAAGAGCCTGTCGCTCATCGACCAGTTCACCCTGCACATGGAGGGCGGTTTGGAACTTGACTTCCAGGTTGAACCAGCCACCGATCAGGCCAAGGCCAGGTACCAGCTCAAAGGTACCGGTGTCTTCCGAAGGTCTTCTTGATGACTCCAGTAGTGTCCAAACAGGGAACGAGCCCCATGAGACGGCAGACCCCGGCCCGGGCCCGTCCGGGAGATCCCCAGGCGATGCAGGCGAGATGTGGTTTTTGTGACAATATGCCTGTGGTCTGAGACCGCCAGGTTAAGGGCCCGGTCTAGACTGTAGTATTGATGCCTTTCATTGGTAACGTCTGCCCATGGCATTGGTGATTACGATATGTCATCGACTAAGCAGAACCGCAGGCTGGATGTCTCAGCGAGACTAGACACCTTGCGTGACCGCATTGGCCGGGGACTGGGGTCCGCCGCCACTGTCCTCCCTTTGAGTGAGGCAGAGCAGGAGACTTTGCTCCGGGCAATGACAGACCAAGTCCTTCGCATCAAACTGGAACAGGACGGCTCTGTTTCAGTAGCTGGCAGCCGCACTCGAGTCCACATGTCTGCCAGCGCGATGGCCAATCCCGACAGCCAGCCGAGCAAGGAGGCCAAGCCGGAGGACCCCATGAGGGCAGTGTATGAAGAGGTTGCGCGTCATGGCGAGAAGTTGCTGGCGGAGTTCCTTCAAACCGGCGAGACGCCGGTCTTGGACCTCCAGCTTGACTACAATGACCAGACGTCCTATTACGAAGTCCGAGCGGCGGTCTCCGCAAGCAGAGAAATGCTGGCTGTGGTCAGAGACGTCACGGCGCTACGAGAGGCTGAGGATGCCATAGCGGGATCGAGAGAGGAACTGGCCCGACTAAGTGAACTGCTCCGGCATGAGACCTCACTGCGCGCGGAAGAAGAGGATATACTGAAGAACAGCTTCAACAAGCTGGAGACGCTGCTCGAGGAAACCGTGGAAGCCATAGCCCTGATCGTCCAGAAGAAGGACTCCCTTGTGGCGCAGCATCAGGAGCGAGTGAGCCGGCTTGCCTGTGCCATCGGCCGGGAGATAGGCCTGGATGAGGGGCGGGTCGATGTCATCGGCTTGGCGGCCCTCCTTCACGACCTGGGCATGATGTTCATACCCCCCGATACGCTTGAGAAGCCCAGCAGGTTGGACGAGGCCCAATTGCTTACGGTCAAGAACCATGCCGAAGCGGAGTTTCAGATACTCAGAACCATTAACCTTTTCTTGCCGGTGGCCGAGATCGTTCATCAGCACCACGAGAGGCTCGACGGTTCCGGCTATCCCGCGGGGCTGAAAGGCGACGAAATCCTTCTGGAGGCACGGATCATCGCGGTGGCTGACGTAGTCGAGGCCATGATGTCCGACCGGCCCCACCGTCCGGCGCTGGGTGTGGAAGCAGCCATGGCTGAGATTTCCTCCGGCAAGGGAACGCTCTACGATGCGAATGCCGTCGAAGCGTGCATCAGGTTGTTCAAAGAGGGCAAGTTCCAGTTCAACAAAGCAAATACCGACTTGACCCTCGATGCTGCTCGTTCCTAGAAGCAGCGTCGGTCAGCGCACCCAGGGGAGGATTCTCCCAAGCAGTCTCGTCCATAACGACTTGCCGGACCGCCTGTTTGCCCTCCTTCCCTCACAAGACACGCAGATACAGGCAGATGGATGCTCTCCCCTCAAATAGTCCCTATCAGACAGAGGCATGCCTCACCTCACGAACCCCGACGAAATCCAATTCCGGACAGTACCGGCGCACGTATTTCAGCCGTCAACCCACGACAGGGGATGCGAGAACGGGCGAACCAGAGGACTTCCCCGGCTATGACAGGTCCTTCTTGATCCGCTCGAACTCATCCCTGCTGATCTCTCCCCGTGCATAACGTTCCCTGGCAATCGCCCAGGCGCCATTTTCTTCGCGTGAATGCCTAGCGGATCTTGAGAGGACCCATACGCCGAACAGGACGACACCAGCCAACAAGGCCAGCATAGCGGCCCAACCGACTGCTGCCCAGGGACCCAAACCTTCACCCCAGTAGCACATCTCTTCACCTCCACACAACATACATAGTAGTCATCCCTCAGCAAGCAGTATGCGACTTCGGTCACTCGGCAGCTCTGTACTGGAGGAAGGTGAGGCTGCGAGAAACAAAGAGGTCGTCAGTGCTGTAGTTACTGTTGGGATTGCGAGATTAAGGTTCAGGACCATTGCCACACGGGATGCTTCTTGCCCGCCACCAGCACGCGGGTCAGGTTGCCATCAGAGACCAGCCTCCTGATCTCCCGTTTGGCCAAGCCTTTGCTGACGCCCAGCTTCTGTGACAAGGCCATGGCCAACTCGCCTTCAGAGCGCCCTGAGTTGCCCAGTTGCTCAATGCCGCCCGTGCTGAGCAGCTTCCAGACAAAACCCTGGGTGTCGGCCTTGTCTACCCGAGCCTGCAAGGCAGCATCGCCGCACTTGGCCTGCTTCTGCATCTCATCCCAGGCCTCGCTGACATCGTGCTCGTAGTCACGGACTATGTCCATCATCTGCCGGGAGCTGAAAGTGGTCGTCTCAGCCACCGGACGGTTGGCGTTGTATCTGGACCAGTTGTGGGTCAGTATCCTGATCCCGTATTCACCCGCTCTCTCCCTCACCTCCGTGCCGGGCATCGGAGCCAGCAGATGGAAGCCGTAGCTCACCTTGTAGGTGTCGAAGAGCTCCTTGGCCAGGCTCACCGTTTGGCCGGCTGTCTCGGGGTCCTCCCCAGGCAGACCCAGTATGAAAGAGGCCAGCACGTTGAGTCCAGATTCGGTGGCCATTTTTATTCCTTCCCTGGACTTGTCGGTGGTTATTCTCTTCTTGATGGTGTCCAGTATCTTCTGCGAACCGGACTCCAGCCCAAAGCACGCCCAGTTGCATCCCGCTTCCCTCATCGTGTTGAGCATGCGCGGGTTGATCGTGTCCACGCGGGAATAGACAGACCAGGTGATCTTCAGGTTGCGGTCCCGCATTCCCTGGCAAATGGCCTGGACATGTGGTTCCTTTACCGTGAAGGTATCATCCACGATGTTGATCTCCTGGAAGCCCAACTCCCGGTGGATCATTTCAATCTCGTCAACCACCAGCTTGGGGTTGCGATACCGGACGCCCCTGCCGAACATCTTGGGGGCAGAACAAAATATACAGCCGAAAGGACAGCCGCGGCTGGTGATGACGGTGAATGGCACTCTCAAAGCCCGGTACTTCGATATCGGCAGCAGGTCCCGGGCCGGCAAGGGAAGGCTATCGAGGTCTTTGATGAGCGGGCGCGGGGGGTTGACCATCGCCCCGCCATCCCTCCTGAAAGCAATGCCGGCTACCTGGGCCAGATCGGTGCTGTCCTCAAGCGCCTTGACCAACTCCACCACAGTCTGGTCGCCCTCCCCCATCACCACCACGTCGATCCAGGGGGCCTCGTCAACCAGGTCTGCAGCCACGAAAGTGACATGAGGCCCTCCGATGAGTGTGACCATGCCTGAGTCGAAGTTCTTGCAGAGCTTCAGAATCCGCGAAGCCGTCTTGAAGTTGATCGTCGAGCACGTGGCGCCGACTACGTCCGGCTGGAACTCCCTCAGCTCTCTGCGCAGCAGATCAGGTGAGTACCGCGTCATGAGCAGATCAAGGATGCGGACTTCAGCCTTCTCCCGCCTGAGGATGCCGGCAAGATAGGCCAAACCTAGAGGGGGTACAGGGCATTCTTCGTACGGATAGGGGGTATTGATCAGGAGAACGCGTTTTGACATCTGTTTGAGACTGCCGGGTGCCCCGGTTGCTGTTGAGATTGTGAGCCAAACCGGATCATATGTCAAGCTGGAAGCTGTTCCTCTGGCAAACGGTAGAACGAGACGACCAGGTTGACTATAATGGGGGTCACTCGAGGGCCTCGCAATGGTGAGCAGCCCGCACGCACAACTTACAAATAGGCCCAGGACGGAGGCGGCAAATGCAGGTAATCGTCAACAAGACCAGACTGACTCTGATTCAAGGCGAAATCACCAGGCAGGCTACAGATGCGATAGTCAACGCCGCCAACTCCAGCCTCATGGGTGGAGGTGGAGTGGACGGCGCCATCCACCGGGCCGGCGGCCCGGCCATCCTGGAGGAGTGCAAGAAGATCGTGGCCCGACAGGGGCGATTGCCGACAGGCAAGGCCGTCATCACCACGGGAGGCGAACTGAAGGCCAGACACGTCATTCACACCGTCGGGCCGATCTGGCATGGCGGCGATCGGGGTGAAGCTGATCTTCTCGCCAGCGCCTACAGAGAGAGTCTGACTCTCGCAGTGACCAGCAGCCTGAAGACGATCTCATTCCCGTCAATTAGCACCGGAGCCTACGGCTACCCTGTCGACTCGGCCGCAGAGGTGGCGCTTCAGACGGTGATCAAGTTCCTCGAGAAGGAAGTGTCTCTTCAGGAAGTTGTCTTCGTCCTCTTCGACAACAGGACATGTGAGGTCTACATCGAGGAACTGGAACGCCTACTGTCAAAGAGCGCATAGGGCCACAGGGAGGAGTGGCTCCCAGGTCAAACCATGCGACGAACCGGTATCTTATTTCACTACCAGGACGGCGAGAGACTCCGGGATTTCCCTCAAGCACTGGCGGGAATCCTAGACAAGGACAACGTCTTTCTGTTCGACGCCTTCTATCCGCTGAAGCCACCTTCCTCTTATGAACTGGAACCTGTCCCTGAGGAAGCTCTCTCCCGGGTCCACACGCCCCAGATGATCGAGCAGGTGAAGGCCAGCGGCGCCTTCCAGGGAGCACTGTTCTCCGCCGCCGGCACCGTGGCTGCAGCGATTAGGATATGGGGCGGGGAGATAGACAACGCCTTCGTCTTCACCGGCTATGGTGACCATCATGCCGGCACCAGCTTCTTCGGCGGCGGCTGCTATCTAAATGGCGCCGCCATCGCCATCCATGAGATGAGGCACAGGTTCGGCGTCAAGAAAGTTGCCATCATCGACACCGATGCTCACCACGGCAACGGCACGTGGCAGGTATTCGAGAACGATCTGGATGTTCTCTATGCTTGTCTCTGCCCCAGCAGCTTCGCTGAGCGCCAGAACAAGGTCAATATCCAGGTGCCCTGGGCAACAAGCGATGACCAATACGTGCAGTTGGTCCGGGAGAGCTTTATCCCCCGCGCTAAAGCCTTCCGTCCAGAGTGCCTCTTCTGGAATTGGGGATATGACGGTACGCGGGGGGAATACGGAGACATTGGGCTCACGCCCGACTGCCACGTGCGTCTGGCCCACGAACTCAAACAGGCAGCCGATGAGCTGTGCTCAGGAAGGCTCATTGTGGTGCTGTGTGGAGGCAGCCGACGCGACCTGGCCCGCGTGCTCATCCCAGAGGTGATCAACGTCCTCTGTGAGTAACGGCCCGGATCACCGTGAGATCGGCCATGAGAGCCGGGCGCCCTTCGCCAAGCACGCCATCAATCAGCCGCCTTGTGTTATAATGAAGCGCGGACTTTCAGAGACAATCTCATGATCATTGAATACACGCATGCGGAGCTGGGCGAGGACATTCATGGCCGCGCCGGATTCTACACCGCCGTTGAGGAATTCACCATGCCATACAATGGGCGGGA
>JAFGCL010000180.1 GCA_016932645.1 Dehalococcoidia bacterium
CTCACCCCCTTCGCAGTAGAACAGGTAGCTCTGCTGAAGCTCAGCCGTCCCCGATACGCGGATCCTCTTGCCGTTCAGATAGGCCCCGCCTCCCTTCTCAGCCACGTAGAACTCGTCGATCGCCGGCGCATAGACTGCCCCTAGAACCAGCGCCCCTTTGTGCATCAGCGCCAAACATACGGAAAAGAGCGGGTTCCAGTTGGCGAAATCGCCTGTCCCGTCAAGCGAATCCACGATCCACATCCACTCCGGGTCAGCTCGCAGAAGCCCACTCTCCTCCGTCAGGATGCTGTGCCCCGGAAACACCTTGCGTATGCCTCCAATGATAAGCTCGTCAGACATCCTGTCATACTTCGTCGCCGCTTCCTTGGCCGAAGTCCGCATTGCAAGCAACTCCGCGTCTTCCCGAAAATGCTCCAATAGAAAAGACCCGGCCGTCCTCGCCAGATCCTCGATCAATTGCCTGGCATCTGCATTATCAGTGGGCATTGTCTCCTACTCCGCTGCCTTCTGACTGCGCGAGCTCACACCAGAATGGTCCGCCCTATCATAGCATCATCCGCTGCATGGAATCACGTTCAACCTACTTTGTCCTCCAATCCGAGACTATCCCCTGTGGGCTGATGGCTTGCCGGCTGGGGATACCCGGCAGTCCTTCTGCGAATCTGTGCCATTGTGACTAGAGTCACTTGACACGGTAACGGCCTGATGTTACAGTACTAGCATTAGCAGTCGCTAGCCGCAACTGCTAATTTGGGGTACGGATATGATTGAGCTGCCACAGAGAACAGGTGTCATACTGAAGATCATAGTCGGGGAGTACATCTCCTCCGGGGCCGCGGTGTCTTCCGACGCCATCTACCGCGGATATTCGCTTCGCGCCAGCCCCGCTACCATTCGCCACGAGATGGCCTACCTCACCGAGAAGGGTTTCATAACCAGGCCCCACACTTCCGCCGGGGGCATACCATCCGACAAGGGGTACCGCTACTACGTAGAGGATCTTATGGATGAGGCCCAGATCACCGCTGAAGAGAGGGCCGCCATAAGGCGCCGCTTCAAGCAGGCCCGGCAGGAACCCGACGAGTGGGCCCGGCTGGCAGTCTCCATTCTCACCCAGAAGCTGCAGAATATCGCCCTGGCGACACCGCTGCGGGCGAGTTTGTGCCACTTCCGGCACCTGGATATCGTGTCTCTCGAAGGACAGATGATTCTGATTGTGCTGGTACTCAGAGAGGGAAAGACCAAGCAGCGCTTTCTCACTCTCGACCACTCGCTGTCTCAAGACGCCCTGACTGCCGCGGCAGCCAGGCTCAGCGAAGCCTACCGGGGCCTCACCGTCCAGGGCATCCGGTCGCTGTCTCTCGACTTGACCCCGATCGAGGAAATCGTCTCCGGGACCATCATGCGCATGATGCAGGCAGAAGATGCGCACCAGAACGAACAGTACTATCTCGACGGCTGGCGCTATCTCATGGCCCAGGCAGGCATGATCAGGGCCAATCGCATGTTGAGCTTGGTGGAAGCCCTGGAGAGAAAGAGCATGCTCGGTACGCTCCTCGCCAACTTTGACGGCGAAGCCGGAATCAGGATTACCATCGGAAACGAGAATGAGGACGAGGCCCTCAGAGAGTGCACTGTGGTCATGTCCAACTACGGATCTGGAGAGCACCGCGGCGCCATCGGAGTTATCGGCCCCACCCGTATGCCCTATGGCAGGGTCATACCCGTCGTGGACTATGTGTCCTCTCTCATGAGTGAACTGGTGAGCCAGACGTATACTTGAGCCAAGGGGTTGTCATGGAAGAAGATAGACAGGAATCAACGGCTGAGCTGGGCGCTCCCGACCCCCAGCGATACCTGGAGAACTGGCGCCGGGCCGAGGCCGATTTTGAGAACTACAAGAAGCGCGTCGAACAGGAGCGGGCCGAGTCGGCGAAGTTCGCCGGCGCGCCTCTCATCCTCAACATACTCCCGGTACTCGACGACCTGGAGCGGGCTTTCAAGGTCATCCCTGAGAAGCTGGCGCACCTGACCTGGACAGAGGGCATCCGGCTCATCCACCGCAAGCTGCAGGCAACCCTGGAGGCACAGGGAGTCACCGAGATCAAGGCCCTTGGAGAGACCTTCGACCCATCCGTCCACGAGGCGGTGGGCCAGACGGCGGGTGACGAAGGAAAGGTAATCGAGGAAGCGCAGAAAGGCTACATATTGCACGGCCGGGTGATTCGGCCATCCTTTGTAATCGTGGGCTACGGCAGCCATCAGGAAGAGAACGAACCGGAATCGAACATGGATTCCGATGATGCAGGAGGGTAGAAATGGCAAGAGCAGTAGGAATTGACCTGGGAACAACCTTCAGTCTCATAGCCACCATGCAGGGTGGGGACCCGGTGATCATCCCCACTTCAGAGGGGGAACGCCTTCTTCCCTCCGTGGTTGCCGTGAGCAAGACCGGCGAGCGTCTCGTGGGCTGGCTGGCCAAACGTCAGGCAGTCACCAACCCCGAGAACACCATCTTCAGCATAAAGCGGCTCATGGGGCGGAAGTTCAAGGATCCTTCCGTTCAGTTTGATATGAAGAAGGTGCCATACAAGATCACGGAAGCCCCCAACGGGGACTGCAAGGTGGTCATGGGCGGTAAGGAGTACAGCCCTCCGGAGATATCGGCCATGATCCTCCAGAAACTGAAGACCGATGCCGAAGCCTACCTGGGCGAGAAGGTGACCGACGCCGTCATCACCGTACCTGCCTACTTCAATGACAGCCAGCGGCAGGCCACCAAGGACGCGGGAGCCATCGCCGGGCTGAACGTGATCCGCATCATCAACGAACCCACCGCCTCATCCCTGGCATATGGGCTCGACAAGAAGAAAGAGGCCACAGTTGCCGTCTACGACCTAGGTGGCGGCACCTTCGATGTCTCTGTGCTGGAAATGGGCGAGGGCACGTTCCAGGTCAAATCCACCAGCGGTGACACCCACCTCGGTGGTGACGATTTCGACCAGAGGATACTCGACTGGCTGTGCGATGAGTTCAAGAAGCAGTCCGGCATCGATCTCAGACAGGACAAGATGGCGCTCCAACGGGTGAGAGATGCCGCCGAGAAGGCCAAGAGGGAACTCTCCACCATGCAGCAGACCGAGATTAGCCTTCCGTACATCACGGCGGACGCCTCCGGCCCAAAGCATATGAACATTGTGCTCAACAGGTCGAAGATGGAACAACTGGTCATGGAACTGGTGGACAGGAGCATAGGCCCCTGCCGTCAGGCGCTCCAGGATGCCGGGCTCACCCCGCCTCAGATCAATGAGGTGTTATTGGTGGGCGGCCAGACCAGGACGCCACTGGTGCAGACAAAGGTAGCCGAGTTTTTCGGCCAGGAACCAAAGAAGACCGTGAACCCTGATGAGGCCGTGGCCCTCGGCGCCGCGATTCAGGGCGGCGTTCTCAAGGGCGAGGTGAGAGAGGTGCTTCTTCTTGACGTGACACCTCTGACTCTGGGGATTGAGACGCTCGGTGGCGTGGCGACTCCTTTGATTCCTAGGAATACCACCATCCCCACGAGCAAGAGCCAGATATTCTCGACCGCTGCCGACAGCCAGCCCAGTGTCGAGGTCCACGTAATCCAGGGGGAAAGGCCCATGGCCAGCGACAACAAGACGCTGGGGAGATTCATCCTGGATGGTATTCTCCCGGCACCACGCGGCATGCCTCAGATCGAGGTTGCCTTTGACATCGATGCCAACGGAATACTCAGCGTCAGCGCCAAGGACAAGGGCACCGGTAGGGAGCAGAAGATTACTATTACCGCTTCCAGCGGCCTCTCCAAGGAAGAGGTCGAGAAGATGACGCGTGACGCAGAGGCACACGCCGCCGAGGATACCAAAAGGAAAGAGGAGATTGAAGCCCGCAATACGGCCGACAACCTCGTCTACCAGGCGGAGAAGGTCATGCGCGAGCATGGTGACAAGGTGCCGGCTGATCTGAAGCAGGAGATAGAAGGCAAGATAGCCGCGGTGCGCTCTGCCTTGCAGGGCCAGGACGCGGCCCATATCCGGCGCACCGTGCAAGAGCTCACAGAGACGATGCAGAAGATCGGGGCCAGTGTCTACCAGCAGCCCGGAGCGCCCCCGCCCCCCGGCGGCCAGGCCCCCCCCGGCGCCGGAGGTGAAGCGCCCGGCAAAGGCAAACCCGACGAAGGGACTGTAGAGGGCGAGTTCCGAGAAGTCTAGCTCAGTCGAATCCAGCGGCGCCTTGCAGTATACTATGTAAGGCGTCGCTTTGCGTTCACATCATCGGGGCGTAGCGCAGCCTGGTAGCGCACCTGAATGGGGTTCAGGTGGTCGTCGGTTCGAATCCGACCGCCCCGACCATGACTCCCTCACCAGCTGCAAACATTTTGCAAACATTTCTCCTAATGATTCCCTTCCGACAGTTGGCGGGGTAGGAAAGTCTCCAGACTTCGAGCCGCGGCTTCCTGCAGGCCTGGCAGTACATGAGAGTAGACATCGAGGGTCGTTCTCACACTTGAATGACCCAGCTGGGCAGCAACCACGGACGGATGCTGGCCGGCTTTCAACAGGAGCGTGGCATACGAATGCCTCAAGTCGTGCAGCCGCAAATGGGGCAGCTCCGCCTTCTGCATGGCATTCCTGAAGGCATGGCTCAAGGTCGTTGGGTCAACGGGCTTGCCCACGTGGTTGCAGAAGACGTAATCCTCGTCGGTGAGGCGGCCGCACAGATCCTCCATGTTTGCACTTTGTTTGCGGCCGTGCTCCCGGAGAACCGCTACCAGGGATGGAGGAAGAGCCACGCGCCGGCGGCTGCTGGCGGTCTTCGGCTGCCTGGTCACATACTCACCATGGAGCTTGTAGCCCGATTCAACAACGAAGGCATAACCTCTAGTCAAGTCGAGGTTCTTCCACTTCAGGGCCAACACCTCACCCCGGCGCATCCCTGATGCCAAGAGTGTGACAAACAGCGCATAGTGCGGTGTATCAGAAACGGCGTCCAGGAACTTGGGAATGTCCCCGGCTGCCAGCGTGGTCATCGGCTTGCGTTCAACTCGCGGGGGATCACAGGCCAAGGCAGCGTTACGGGCCACAAGCCCCATCTTCACAGCATGGCCTATGGCCTGGCGCAAGAGGGAATGGCAGTATCGGGCCGTCCTCACCTTGCCTTCGCTCGTCTTGTTAGCATAGAAAGCTTGTATCTGCTGGGGTTCAAGCTGTGTGAGTGGGATCTGTCCCAAAGCCGGTGCCACATGCAGCCTGACGATCTCCGCATAGCTGGCTTGCGTCCGTGGAGCGCAGTTCGTGGCAACATAGCCTTTTAGCCACTCTTGTAGCCATTCGCCCACGGTCAGGCGCGAGGGCTTGATATAGGCCCCGGTCTCAACCGAGGTGAGGATCTCCCGTAGCCGGCGCTGGGCGTCTCGTTTCGGACCCCTCACGGTCTCCCAATGCTGCCGCCGTTTTCCCGTAGCGGGTTCCTTGCCAAGGTCAACCACGATGACCCAGCAGTTGCCCCGTTGTCGGATGTGGCCCTTCATTGCTGCACTCCTGCACTTCTAAGTAGCTTGTAGAACTCGGCGGTCATTGACTCCAGTTCCTTCTTGTCCTCTGTAGTGAAGGCGAGGTCTCCCCGCTTGAACCACGCCGTCAGCCATTCAATAACGCGCCGCCTGGTGTTCTTTCCTACCGTGCCCATAGCCCGGTATAGCTCTGGGTTCTGCTTCTTGACAATCAGGAGCCTCTTCTTCACCTGGTCATCCGATTCCAATCTTAAAGGATGGGACTTCTCCCATTCCCTCCACCACGTTAGCATCCTAGGATCACTGTCAACATCGCCCTGCAATCTGCTTGCGATGTCCCCAAGACCCGTGCCCAACCTGTCCACCGTGTCCCAAAGGCCAAGTGGATCTTCCTTGATCCATCCCTCGTCAATTGCCGCTGCATAGTTCCCCCATCGATTAGCACTCGCCCAAGGCCTGAACGCCAGATAGTGATCGATCGCCGCTGTGTCTAGCCTCTTGGCTTGCGCTCTCATGCACTCTCTAGCCAGCAACCAGACCCTATAAGGGTGAGCGCCAGGAGCGGCCCTCCTCAACTTGAGTACCCAATTCGCCTCGCTTGTTGTGAAGGTGCATTTCTTGCCGTCAGTTGCCATTATGACAGCCACAAGGACATCAAGAATCAGTCTCGCATCATCACCCTCGCTCTCCGTTATGCCCCATTTGCCGCTCGAGTCTTCTACGCGGACTTCACTGACAACTCTGCGTATTGTCCTGAGAGAAGGCAGCGTGGCCTTCCCGACAAATCGCTCCTCCATCTGCATTCTTCTCTCGATTTCGGCAGCGCTCAACCCTATGGCGGCTTGGGCCTCAATCCACTTCTGGAGTGTATCGTCCATGTGGCGACGCCTCATTGGCCCTTTCCTAGTGTGTGTCCTCTTGATGCCCATATGTGACCTCCTTGCGCAACTAATATGGCCGATTAAGTCCGTGACACTGTAAGGTCAAGGATAGTATCATGTCCCATCAGTAATGTCAATATAGGAGGTACGAGTATGGAAACCCTAACACTCACAGTCGAAGAGACAGCCAAGCTATTGAGGATCAGCCGCAACACGGCCTACACGCTGGCCAACGAAGGCAAACTGCCCGTCGTCAGGCTGGGACGCAGGCTGCTGGTGCCGAAGAAGAGGCTGGATGATCTCTTGGCTGGAGGATGGCAGCCGCCTAAGGTGGCCTGAAATGTCCGGCGACTTCAGAGAGGCAATCCTCGCCAGACTAAAGGAACTGGAGGGTCCTCACCAGAATGAGGAGTACACGGCGCTTTGCCCCTTCAGTCCCGAGGGCAACCACAGACTGACTGTCGACTTCGGCGCAGATACCTATGACTGCCCTCACTGCTACTCCCATGGTCCAGTGTCACGTCTGGCACAGGTTCTAGGCATCGATAGCGTTACGTCTCTGAACCCTGGGAGGGTGACGTCTCCCACAAATGTGGCGAGGTTGCCCCGAGATCCGAAGAAGATCTTGAGCCAATCACATCAGGAAGTGTTGCGTGGCGGCTCAGGGATTTCCGATGAGGTGATTGCTGAGCGGGGCTACCGCACCATTTCCGCAGGCCAGGGCAAGGAATATGGCTTTGCCCCAGGTCAGTGCCGAAGTGGTTTGCTCATGCCGGTATGGGCTCCCGATGGGACTAACCCCCTATGCGTGCTTCGGCCTGACAGGCCAAGGCTGGGTGTAGGGGGAAAGGCCCTCAAGTACGAGATGCCAAGAGGCCAATCGGTCAGGCTGGACTGCCCGCCGCGGTGCAAGAGCATGATGGCCGACCCGAACATAACCCTGTGGGTCACCGAGGGCATCAAGAAGTCGGATGCACTGGCCACCCACGGTCTCTGTGCCATCGCTCTGCTGGGCGTGTGGAACTTCAAAGGCACGAATGACAAAGGTGGGGTGACTGTCCTCGCTGACTTCGATTGCGTTGCACTGAATGGCCGACAAGTGAACATCTGCTTCGACTCAGACGTGATGACCAAGCCGCAGGTGAGAGCCGCGCTGGACCGTTTGACCGAGCACCTGCAACGCCGGGGCGCTCACGTTACCGCCGTGTATCTCCCACAGAGCAACGGCGCGAAGGTAGGCGTAGATGACTACCTGCTCACTCACTCAGTCGCCGACTTGGAAGGCTTGGTGGAGAGTCCTCGCCCGGTAGCCAAGCCTGCTGCTCCCCTCATCGAACTGCTTGATGAACAACCACCGTCATTGACCAGACCACTGCAACTGGTCGACGGGCATGGCTATGCGGCGGCGTGGTTGTGGGTGAAGACAACTGTTACTGAAAGGCTAGACACCGGGACTGGCAACATCGTTCGCCTTGACTGCCCTGTAAAGAGAACAGAGCGGCGGCTGTTCATTGTGCGCGATGACGGAACGGTCTTTGGTGATGGCGGGAGACCTATGGAGGAACTGGGGCTGCAGGTGGCCATGGCCATGCCGCCGAAAGCAACAAAGCTCTGGACCGCCAAAGGAGTGAAGGCGTACCGAAATGGCTATCGACCTGAAGCCAGGAAGGTATTCAGTCAACTGGTGGCTCTGATTGACCATTTCATGTCCTTCGACAGGAGTCTGGCCGATCAGAAGACAATGGCCGAACTGGTGGCCTGCTATGCGCTGGTCACCTGGCTCCTGGACGCCTTCCATGTTGTCGGCTACTTGTGGCCTAACGGCACTCTGGGTACCGGCAAGACCAAGTTGGGCATGCTGGTATGTGAAATCGCCTATCTTGGCGAAGTCCTGTTGTCGGGATCGACCAACGCCTGCCTTCGTGACCTGGCTGATCTGGGGGCGACACTGCTGTTCGATGACGCCGAGGGCCTGAGCGACCCAAAGAAGACCGACCCCGACAAACGGAACCTGCTTCTCGCCGGCAACCGCCGGGGGAGCGTAGTGGTCGTCAAGGAAGCCGGTCCCAATGGAACCTGGAAAACCCGCTATGTCAACACATTCTGTCCTCGGCTCTTCACTGCCATTCGATTGCCGGACCCAGTCCTGGCCAGCCGCACCATCATCATCCCCCTGGTGAGAACAGCAGATGCCCGGAAGGCCAATAGCGAGCTGCTTGACTACGGACAGTGGCCATGCAGTCAACGACAGCTCCTGGACGACCTGTGGGCCGTGGCACTGGCAAGTCTATCTTCGCTGCCAAGCCACGAAGCTGCAGTTAACGCTGATGCCCCGTTGTTTGGACGCACCTTGGAGCCATGGAGAGCACTATTGGCGGTCGCCCATTGGCTGGATGAATTGGGTGAGGTGGGCCTGTACGGCCGGATGGCGGATCTCGCCAAGGCATATCAAACCGAACGTGCCGACCTGGAACCAGTGGATCTGACCCGGATGGTGGTCAGAGCATTGCTGGAGCTAGC
>JAFGCL010000002.1 GCA_016932645.1 Dehalococcoidia bacterium
CGTGCCCGGCACTCTCAAAGCTCAGTATCATGTGACGCTGGCCGACCCGTATGATTTCGCCGCCATGCTGGTCGACGTGAACACGCTGGCCAGGCCACGCTTCTACGTCATGGATGGCATTATGGCCATGGAGGGAAACGGGCCGCGAAGCGGAAAGCTGCGCAAGCTCAACGTCCTGCTGTTCTCCACGGACCCGGTGGCGCTGGACACCACGGCCTGCCGGATCATCAATGCGGATCCTGAAGTCGTGCCCACATCGACACTGGGCGAGAAGGCAGGACTGGGGACCTACCGCAGCGAGAACATTGACCTGGTGGGCGACAGCCTGGAGTCCTTTTTCTGCCGCGATTTCGACGTCATCCGCACTCCTCCCGACCATTGCACCAGAGGCAGGGTCAAGGCTTTCATCAAGAACCGCACGTGCGAGAGGCCGGTCATTGACGGGGCGAAATGCACCAACTGCGGCTCGTGCGTCAAGATGTGTCCGGTCGAGCCGAAGGCGGTTGACTGGCGCAAAGGGGCCAAAGAGAAGCCACCCACCTACAGCTACGACCGCTGCATCCGCTGCTACTGCTGCCAGGAATCGTGCCCGGAGGGGGCCATCTCGGCCCAGAGCCCGGTGCTGGGCCGGCTCTTCTTCCGCCACTGAGGAGTAACGCCACCGTCGCCGTCATGGCGGGCCGCGAAGCTCACTCAACCTGGGCTGTGAAAGGGCAGGAACGGTCGCACAGGTTTTCAACCCTCTTGACTCCCCAACCTCGGGGGAACGCCGATAGAACGCCAGAGGCCATTTGCTTTTCTTGGAGTCCAAGGTATAATAGCGCCCATGAAAGTTGTACTCCTCAGAGATGTGCCCAGGGTGGGCAAGGCGGGGAACGTGAAAGAGGTGGCTGACGGCTACGCCAGGAATTTCCTGTTGCGGCGCAACTTGGCTCTGCCGGCTACTCCGGCGGCTTTGAAGGATGTCGAGGCACGCCTCCGGAGGGAAGAGCAAGAACAGCAGCGTCACATTGACGAGCTCAACAAGCTGGCTGAGCGCCTGGAAGGACTTATCCTTACCTTCAGTATCAAAGCCAAGGCGATCGAAGGCGAGCGCCTTTACGGCTCCATCAGGGACAATCAGATTGCCGAGGAACTGGTTCGTGTGACCGGTGCGGCGATCGATCGCGCCATGGTGATATTGGAGGCCCCCATCCGCACCCTGGGAACCCATGAGCTCACCGTAAGGTTGAGCAAGGACTTGACTCCCAAGGTCAAGGTAGTTGTTGCCAGGGAGGAATAGTGGCAGAGAACGGCAAGCTGCCACCTCACAACGTGGAGGCCGAAGAGGCTGTTCTCGGCTCATTGCTGGTTGATCCGGAATCCATCGCTGAAACCGCCATCTTCCTGAAGCCCGAGGCGTTCTACCGGGAGAAGAACCTGTGGGTCTATGAGGCCTGCCTGGCGCTCTACGACCGCAGCGAAGCCATCAACCAGATAACGGTGGCCCAGGAACTGGCGACCCAGGGGAGGCTGGAGGCAGTGGGCGGTGCCGGGTTTCTGAGCCTCCTGGTAGAGAGACTGCCCACGTCCCTTCACGTCGAGCACTATGCCCGCATCGTGCACCGTTTGTATGTGGATCGCCGGCTCATTTCAGCTGCCGGACAGATCGCAGCCATAGGCTACGAGGCCGATGCCGATCTTGATTCTGCTTTAAACAAGGCGGAGGATGCCCTCTTCAGAGTGCGCCGCGGTGAAAGCCCCCGTGACTTCGTGCATATCCGCCCCATACTGGAGCAGTACTGGGAAGAGCGCATAATCGCCGGTGCCGGCCTGGAGGATACCGGAAGACCCCAGCATGTGGACACCGGTTTTCCCGCCGTGGATGATCTGCTGGGGGGAATGCAGCGCTCCGATATGGTCATCCTGGCCGCCAGGACAACCCTGGGCAAGACGAGCCTGGCCCTGGGCATCGCCCGCAACGCCGCCCTGGAGCAGGGGGCCAATGTAGCCATATTCAGCCTGGAGATGTCCAAGGAGACGCTGGTGCGGCGCCTTCTATCCATGGAGGCAGAGGTGGACTCCAGACGCGTCCTGAGCAGGCAGTACACGCCATTGCAGGAGAAACGGGTGATGGATGCCACCGGTAAGCTCTCCGGTCTCCCGATATACATCGACGACTCGCCCACCCTGCGGGTGGTGGAGATGCGCGGCAAGGCCCGCCGCCTGCACCAGGAGCGCGGTATCGATCTCATCATCGTGGACTACCTGCAGATGGTCAGGGGCGACGGCCGATCCGAGAACAAGGTCCAGGAGATCAGCGACATATCACGGGGGCTGAAGGGTCTCGCGCGGGAGATGAACTGCCCGGTGCTGGCTCTATCTCAGTTGAGCCGCGCGGTGGAGCAGCGCCCCAGCCACGTTCCCATGCTCTCGGACCTGCGAGAAAGCGGCAGCATTGAGCAGGACGCGGATGTCGTCATGTTCATCCACCGGGATGACAAGTACTTCTCGAGAGAGGAGTGGGACCGGATGAACCCGGACAGGCCCTACCCCGAGGGTATCGCCAACATCATCATCGCCAAGCACCGCAACGGACCCCAGGGTCAGCGCAACCTGAGATTCCGCGAAGAGATCACCCGGTTCGAGAATTGCCCCGTGGAGGCCGAGATTGAACAGCCAGCCCTTCCCCGGTTTTCCGGCTAGATCCAACCAGACGCCGCTTCCGGAACTTTTCTTCAGCAAGCTCCTCCCCGAGACGGACAGCTTGCCCGAGTTGAAGGTTCTCCTGCATATCTTCTGGCGGGTCTACCGGAAGAAGAGCACACAGAAGTTCGTGACCCAGGAGGAACTGGCAGTGGATGAAGTCCTGATGCAGGGGTTCGACGGGAGCGCGGACCCGGCGGCAGCGCTGCGTGATGCACTCGATTCCGCCGTCGAACACGGTGTCCTCCTGCGAGCCACGGTGGAGAAGGAAGGGCAGTCGCACGATCTGTATTTCATCAACGGCGAAGCCAGCAGGGAGGCCCTGGCCAGGGCAGAAGCCGGAGAGATATCAGTCCCGGTGCCGCGTCCGGCCGAACCCAAGGCAAAGAAGGAAGAACCGCCGAATATCTTCGTGCTCTACGAGCAGAACATCGGCCTGCTGACGCCCATGATTGCCGAGCAGTTGAAGGAAGCTGAAGAACTTTATCCCGCCGACTGGATTGCGGAGGCCTTCCGGGAAGCCTCCAGTCTCAACAAGCGCAGTTGGAGGTACATCGAGCGCATCCTGGAGCGCTGGTCGACAGAAGGAAGAGGCAGTGGAGAGCCTGGGAGAGATACTAAGAAAAAGGGCAACGCCAGCCGCTATCTCAAAGGGAAGTACGGACACCTCGTCCGCCGCTGAGCCTGAAGAGGAGGCTCCGGCCTGCCCGCGCTGCAGGGGGGCGGGGTTTGTACATCCCCGGCTGGGCAACGGCCAGCCGGACTACAGCCAGCTGGTGCCGTGCCGGTGCGCCCATGAGAAGCTGGAGGACAGCCGCCTCCAGCGGCTGCAGTCGCACAGCAATCTGGGGTCGCTGACGCGGCTGACTTTCGATAACCTGGTGCCGCAGGGCAAGAGCGATGACCCGGCCAATCAGGAGAGGTTCCTGAGGGCCTACCGGGCGGCCACCACATTTGCTGCGAACCCGGAGGGATGGCTGGTGTTCACCGGGCCCAGTGGCTCGGGCAAGACTCACTTAGCTGCGGCCATTGCCAACCAGCGCCTGGCCGTGGGCCACCGGGCCATATTCGAAGGGGTTCCGGACCTGCTCGATCATTTGCGCTCCACGTTTTCGCCCAACAGCGACGTTTCATATGATGAGCTGTTCCTCGAATTACAGGGTACTCCGCTGCTGGTGCTGGACGACCTGGGCATTCAGAGCAGTACGCCCTGGGCCGAGGAGAAGCTCTTCCAACTCATCAATCAACGCTATGTGGCCAAGCTGCCCACGGTGATCAACGTGGCCGCCGGCGTCTCCCTTGATGACCTGGAGGAGAAGTGGCGCACCCGGCTGGCCGATCCCGGCCTGTCCCAGGTCAACCAGTTGGAGGCCAGGCAGCGGTCCCTGCTGGACTGCTCCGGCACCATGGGCCTGGACCTGATCAAGAGCATGACCTTCGACAACTTCGACCCGAAGAGGATCAACCTGCCGCCGGAGCAACGGCACAACCTGGAGCAGGCCTACAAGATTGCCCGCGGCTTTGCTGAGAATCCCGACGGCTGGCTCATACTCCAGGGGGAGAACGGCTGCGGCAAGACGCATCTGGCGGCTTCCATCGCCAACTACCGTTTGCGGAACGGGCACCCCGTGAGCTTCGTCATCGTGCCTGATTTCCTGGATCACCTGCGGTCCACCTTCGCCCCGGACAGCAAGGTGACCTACGACGAGCTTTTTGAGCGGGTGAAGAACACGCCGCTGCTGATCCTGGATGACTACGGTGAGCACAGCAGCACGTCATGGGCGCAGGAGAAGTTGTACCAGCTCATCAACCACCGCTACAACGCCCGGTTGCCCATGGTGGTCACGATGTGCTGCGGTCTGGATGAAGTCGAAACTCGAATAGGCTCTCGCCTGGCAGATCCCCGGCTCAGTCTGGTGTTCAACATCATGGCCCCGGACTACCGCGCCGACCGCCCGGCGGCCAGAAATGTCACACCACCGCACCCCGGGCCTAGGCGGAACAAGGGACGAAGCGCGGACAACGGGAAGAGGTAGACTCGGGCATCCGCACACAAGGAACCTATCCGGCTTTCGCTGCGCTCTATCCGCCTGCAGCTACCAGAACACTTGGAAGCCGGACACCGTACCCATTGATGGCCAACTGAGCCAGTAGTCCTCACACTCGAAGACCGATTCGGCGATGTACTCTTGCTCCAACTGCAGATTGACTGTCCTGTCCAGCCAGCAACCAGAGCTACCGCCGTCGCCCGTGTTGTCCACGTATATCACCCCTCTGTCCGTGGTGTTGAAGACATTCAGCGCATGGCCTATTTCCTGGCCAACGAAATCCACTGTAACGTAGCCCGCCCTGATGCCAGCTGCTTCCGCATTGTTATGCAGCACCTCAGCGAAGTCCGCGCACACGAATGTTGAGTCGTTGTAGGCCAGTTGGTCTGTCGTATCCAGCAGCAAGAATTGCCTCAACTCCTCCCAACTGGGGTCTTTGGCCACCGGGTTATTGACGAGCTCTATATATTTGCCATCGGCGCCCACCACTCTGGTGTTAGGCGCAACCTCCACAAACTCGCGCAGAGTCTCACCTACCGGCCCCCTCCAGAAAGGGCTTGCGGAGTAGGTCCCCCGGGTGGACGAGAATTCCCGCTCTCCATCCACATACTTAACTGCCCAAATCCCATAGTAGTACCTGGTCCCATACTGCAGGTCCGTATGAACATAGCTGACCCCAGACCCCTCATAGATTGGTGCGCCGTCTGTCGGAGAGGATGGGTATCCTCCTTCACTGCAGGTCAACCAGACACTGTCGCTACTGTTCCTCTTGTCCCATGACAGACGGACTTCCATTGCTCCCCCCGTGGCCTTGAAACTGGATGGGGCCTCGAAGCGAGGCGGTTGGAGGAGCCTGTAGATTGTCATCCCGCCTAGAGCGAACAAGAGCAACACAGCTCCCGCGATCAGAACAGTGATTGTGGTGCCTGGAAACGCACGGGAAGCTGCTCTTCTCCACCACGGCGACGCACTCTGTTTCGGTTGGGCTTCGCCGCTCTGCTTGGATGGTTGGGCGCTACGCTCTGCGGCATTGCCAGCATCGTAGAGGGCAATTTTGGCGCCACATTCGGAGCACGAATCAGCCCATTCTACTTTGGCTCCACACTTGGAACAGAACGTATAGGCCATCAGTGATCGCCTTACCAGGTTGAAGGTGCGGAGACGCGGCAACTCGCCATCTGTCTGCCATCTGCCAAGCGGACCCCAGGCAGGCATGCCCGGATGTCAAGTAGTCAGATGCCGCACCTGCAACAACGTGGTGAGGTCAGGTCTGACGATATCACCATCGAACGGCGACGTCAAACTTGGTGGGGAGTAGGTCCGACGACACTGGAGTGAACAGGCTCTCCCAGTTTGCTTCTGGGGCGGATTTCGCTTCGCTCTGTTACCCTACGACTCAGATCATCTCAAGATGCCACCTTAATCCTGTTGAATCCCCACTCAGACGCTCTGGTGTCATCGCAGACAATGGTGCCTGTGACTTCGTCCACAGCCGTGTCTATCACGCTGATCTTCCCGTCGACACAGGCCACGTACAGTTTCCCTGTGGATTCCGCGTATGCCATGTGTTGGGGGCCTGGGCTAACGTCCAGGGTCTTAACCACTTGATCCGTATTCACATCCACTATCGAGACCGTGCCCTTCCCAACTTCCATTGCACCTGTCCAGGTCGATCCGAGGAAACTGGCCACATAGACCTTCTGCCCCACCCTCACCATGTGGACGACGTCGAATGGCATGGTGATAGTGCCCAATAACCTGCCGGAAGGGAATTCTAGTACACCCAGTGGTCGAACGGCGCTGGATGTCGCCGGCCACTCGCTAGGTTCCATGGGCGCATACATCCTCGACGACGTGGCGAAAACCGCAGTCTCAAACATGAAGTCGGTTTGAAGCGTAATTGGGGTTCCAACAGTGTTTCGCGTTTCTGTATCGAACTCCACCAAGGTGTATCCCCCATACATCTCGATGACATCGATGACTCCAATGAAGTACTTGCCTTCGGGATTCTGTAGTACTTCGCCTGCAATGCCATTGAAGTACAGCGTCCTTTCAAGAGATATACGGTTCATGTCGATAACGTCACAGGCGAACTCCTGGGATCCATAGGGAAGGAGCGAGTGCTCTACAATGGCTAGGTCCCCGAGCAGGCCATACATCCTTCGTGGTCCCCGAGAAACAACGATCTCTGTGGTTATGTCTCCCGTGCTGGGATTCAGCACTCGAACAGTCTTGGAGGTCTCCATCCCTTTGTGTGAAATGGATACGAACAAGGCACCATTCGGAGCGATACCGATATCTCCTACTATTTCATCATCCGATGCAACACAGTGAACGCCCACTATCTCATCCTTGTCCAGATCAATCACAGCAACACAGTTCTCAATGTGGGCCAGAGCGAACCCGGTATGCATAGGCAATTCAATTGATGAATTACCGAAGTCCCGGGGCATCTGGCTGCCGTTTCCGCATCCTAAGACAGAGGCTAGCGGCAACATGGACAACACGGATAACAGTGCCAGCATTAATCGCCGCAACTTAACTTCCCCTCTCACTTTGAATTGCCCGAGTCCAAAGACTGCATCCGGTCTGGGCCCCTCGTTTTGGGGCCCAGACCATCTTCGATCAGGCTCAACGCCCGGCTCTCTAGTCGCTGCAGGTCACAGTATCGGTCCTCCAGGAAGCCCACAGCGCGTCTGGAGCCACAGCGCCGAAATCCAGGCCATCCGGGACACCATCGATATCCAGCTTGTAGTACCATGGCGAGGGACGGTAGTAAGCCGCCCAGCATAACTGGCTGCAGTAGAAGGCATCGGTTCGCCATTTGTCGACGAATATCCAGTTGTAGGGCTTGCCAAGTTGCTTGTATGCGTAATCCGCCGCAGTCTGCCTGCGATTCGAACTGAGTGGCCATGTATCGACCCGCTGCACGCTTGCATGGCTGTACCGTTTGAGCTCGGCGCGACTGTTCCAGCCTACTCCACGGTCTCCATCCGGTCCGATGGAGAATACGTAGGAGGCCCAATTGTATGTCACGATGGCCGCGTGGCAGAAGACGCCAGGGAATAGGCCGCTGCCCTTGAGCAGGACTACGTCGCCATTCGCGGACTGTCCAAAGTCACAACTGTTGCCATCGCCCGGCGATGTTCCCCATCCGCCAACAACACCGGAATTCCTCTTCAGGTCCTTGGCAGAAGGCACCCACCTCTCCTCCGTCTTGAAGTCGTCGAACGGGATATAGTCCTCCTTTTCCATGCAGCCCTGTTCCACGGCTTTCAGAGTCTCATCCAAGCCCCTCATCTGATCGGACTGACTCAGAACCTCGTTCTTGGCGACACCACTGCCTGAGGCCTTCAGTGCCTCCCGGTATGCCGTGGCAAGTTCGTCAACGGGGACCAAGTCCTGATAACTCTCGTACTGGTCTGGGATTACGATCTCCCGCCAGCCGCGCGCCGTCAAGATCTCTCTTCTCTCATCACGCGGCAGGCTCTTGAGATATGCGACATCGCTTGCTGTCAGCCTCTCTTTGGTGCCGATTTGCCGATTCCTGTCTTTGCCTTCGCTTGCTGCGCTGACCGCAGAAGCGGAAGTGAATAGAAGGACGATCGCTGCAACAAAACCGACAACGATAGCTATTCTGTTCTTCAACTCTCCCTCCTAACAAAACTGCGCTACTTCAAGGTAGGATCAGGACATTACTCATGTCCTGCATCTGCTGCTGTTAGCTGGGTTCCGGTACACCTCCTTCCAGGGAGGCTGTTGTACACGCTCACCCATTTGCGTATCCTTTCAGCATGATGCTCTTCAAACCTGTCGTGGCTGCATGCCACCTGTCCAGGACAGCTGAGTGTTGGACGCTTCGCCTCGTCGATTGCACAACCGTCGACTGGCACCAAGTGTGTCCAATGCTGCTCCGCACCCGTTCTCAGGGTTCTGTTCATGCTCATCTTTCGGCAGTGGCCAGGCCTCAAGGTTGCCTTCATTCTGTCATTACTAGATATATTAACTATACGATCTAATTTTATGGGTGTCAAGCCGCAGGGGAGAGCAGCCAACTGATTATTATCTGGGCAAGTTTAGTATGGAGGAGCGGGTGTGGGCCAGCTCAGCCTCTCACAAGCTTGCCCTGTTCGATCGCCAGATAGCCACTGGCACGCTTCTTCCGGCCCCTAGTACTATCCCAGCGACGAAAGGTGCTTGATCCGCTTTAGCATGTTCGGATGCGTGCTTAAGGCTTCCATCATCTTGTCCCCGAAGCCGAGCTTGATAGTCTTGGACCGCAGGACCTGCAGCTCGTTCTGGTCGATCGTCCCGCTCATGTCCAGGTCGACCTGGGCCAACTCCCTGAGCTCGGTGTAGGCCTTTGACGGGTCGCTGACGAAGAAGGCCTTGACCCCTTCGATCTCCTTCAGGTCTTCCTTCCTGGCCCGGGCGTTGCCGTAGACCAGCTTGTACAGCGCGGTGGCCAGGTGATGCGGTGGATTGCCCAGCTTCACGCTCCCCTCGTCCGCATAGTACTCGCGGATGCGGGATCCGTACAGGACGAGCAGGTTGGTGATGAAGTAGAGAACGAGAGCGCCCAGCCCGATGAGCATGGCGTAGCCGCCGCTGTCCCTCCGGCCGCCGAACATCCCGCGGAACATCAGGCTCCAGGCCAGCCAGTACATGATCATGGGGATCGCCGAAAGCAGCGTGATGACCATCATGTCCCGATGCTTGATGTGGGATATCTCGTGGCCGATGACTGCCCGGAGCTCATCCCTGCTGAGCAGCCGCAGGATCGCCGGCGTGACGCAGACCCGCCCGTCGCGGTGCGTCCGGCCGAAGGCGAAGGCATTGGGAGGAGCGTTGGTCCTCTGCGAGACTCCGACTTTGGGCATGGGCAGACTAGCCTTCCTGGCTTCATCGGCTATCATGCGATACAGCTCCGGAGCCTCTTTCTCGGAAACCCACTTTATCTTCATGGTCCAGCCGACGATGGCTGGGCCGACGAGGTACTGGATACCCAGAAAGACGAAGGCCAGGGCCAGGTAGAAGTACATGTTCCCCTGCCCGAGATAGGTCCCCACGGCAGTGATGACGCCGTAGAGGATGCCGAAGAGGAGCGCCACCAGCAGGAACATCCTAGTTTGCAGCCACATATGCCACCTCCAGAATAGAGGGCCTTTATGCCCTCTTGTCATTCATAAAGATAGAAGCCGCTACAAGCAGCTTCGGGAACATTCTATCACAACCAGACCACCTATCGTGGCTTCCTGTCGCCGGATGACTTCGCTCTTGGCTGGACTTTCTCCCCCGCCGCTTTTGCCGCTCCAGAACCACAGCTATACAATAGAATCACCGCGGGCGGGACAATATGAGCAAAGTCACACTGGAATCGCTGGGCTGCAAGCTGAACCAAGCCGAAATAGAGGCGCTGGCGGACCGGCTGGTGGGCCGGGGCCACGAGGTAGTGGGATCGGCGGCAGAGGCCGACGTCTACGTTCTCAACACCTGCACCGTGACCCACATCGCCGACCGCAAGTCGCGCCAGGCCCTGAGAGCGGCGCGACGGAGCAACCCCCAGTTGCGGGTCATCGCCATCGGCTGCTACGCCCGCCGCGCGCCCCGAGACCTGGCGCGGCTGGGGGTGGTAGATGCCATCGTCGGTCATCCTGAGGATGACGCGGTGCACACCGCCATCGAGGGCGACGGACGCGTCCGGACAACCGGGCGGACTAGCGACAGCCCACGCGGCTGGAGCCGGACGCGGTCACTGGTCAAGATACAGGAGGGCTGCGCGTCATTCTGTTCCTTCTGCGTGGTGCCCTATACGCGAGGCCCAGGACACAACCGGACGCCGGACGACATACTTGCAGAGATCAACGACAGAGTAGCTAGGGGCCATAAAGAGGTGGTCCTCACCGGAACCAAGCTCGGCGACTACCGCTGGAATGGCCACGGATCGGCTGGTTTGCCGGAGCTGGTCCGGCGCATCCTGGCAGAGACGAAGGTGGAACGTCTGCGCCTGTCTTCGCTCCAGCCGGCCGACCTGACCCCGGAGCTGCTCGATTTGTGGCATGACAGCCGTCTCTGCCCCCACCTGCATCTGCCGCTGCAGAGCGGCAGCGAGGTCATCCTGCGCCGGATGCACCGGCCGTACACTCTGGCCGAATACGAGGGCGCAGTGCGCCAGGCCAGGCAGGCGATCCCGGATCTGTCCATCACCACCGACATGCTGGTCGGCTTTCCCGGCGAAGCTGACCGCGAGTTCGAAGAGAGCTACCGGTTCTGTGAGAGCATGGGCTTCGCCGGCATTCATGTGTTCCAATACTCGAAGCGGCCCGGCACCCCGGCAGCCACGATGCCCGTCCAGATCGACGACAAGACCAGGAAGCAGCGCAGCGCCCGCATGATGGCCCTGGGCAAGCGGAGCGCAGGGCGGTTCCGGTCAGAGTTCCTGGGACGAACGATGCCGGTGCTGTGGGAAGACCTCGGCGGTGATGGACTCTGGAGCGGACATACGGCCAACTACTTGCGGGTCTATGCGAAGAGCGACAAGAGACTGGCTGGGAAAATGTTGGCAGTCCGGGTCACAGGGGAGTATGCTGATGGATTGGGGGGTGAGATGGTGGTCGGAGGTTACGATGGCTGATATTCTCGATGAAGCCTCTTCTTTGGTCGAATGCAAGGAGTGCCCCTGGTATCGGTCCTGCGTCGTGCCCATGAGGCTGGGGACTGACGATTTGATCCGGGAGATGAGACAGTCGCCGCTGGGGGCCAGCCTCAGTCAGACGGGCGACCAGGAACTGCGCAACATGGTGATGAACATGGCGGCCATGGCACAGAACGTGCTCCTCGAGGGTTGCCCCATATTCATAAAGAGGCTCAAGTCCAGTCCCAAGCTGGCGGAGCAGCTCAAGAAGTTCATGCAGACCTGGGGAACGGAGCCGCCGGCTTAGCGGCCGTCAGACAGCAGAGACCCTGATCGTCCGGCCTTCAACCGAGAGGGTCAACTTGCGCGGCAGAATCACCCGCTTCCCTTTCCGCAGCATCAGCCCATTGCGCATCTGCTCAATGTGTTTCCATTCGATGTCTTCCAAGTCGCCCAGCACTTTCCCGGTCACCCGCCGGAGCAGGTGACGCTGCAGGGCGGGGTGAAGTGAGACGATATAAGCCCGATCCAGCACAATCGCGCCATCCTCTTCAGCAGCCAATTCCGGCCAGAGTTC
>JAFGCL010000181.1 GCA_016932645.1 Dehalococcoidia bacterium
GCTGGATCCCCACGTTGACGATGTCGGACATGTAGGTTGGCAGGGACAGATCGGCCATTGCCTGCCCGAAGAGGAGAACAAGGATGGCTAGTATCCACCAGATGTAGGGCCTGAGGTACTTGATCAGTCTGGTCATGGACTATTCTTCGGCGCCAATGGGCCAGGATGGTTCTCGCATTACCAACATTGTATTTCTTGCTGACGACGCTGTCGATTTCTTTCCACGCCCGAGCCATCGCCGCTCGCGCTTAGAGAGGTGCAGTTCGTCTCAGGCCGACGGGCAGTCCGAGATGTAGTCACTACCTGTGCCTCTGTAGCCGGGTTGCAGACCCGCCCTTGCATAGTGGCCCGCCAAGCGTGCAGATGGGCTGCGCCCCTACGCCTTTCTTCTTTTCCTCCAAGAGTGGGGCACAAAAGGGGTTGAAGAATCGTCGCTAGACGGTAGTCCCATTGTCAAAAAACGAGCGATTCGGCTCATCACGTCTAGCCAATTGGGACTTGGACAATGCCACGATGGGGCGCAAAATGTGGGGGTCGGTCGGCTCACCCAGCAGAGGAGGAAGACCCGGGCAGCGGTCTAATCGGGAATCCGGGCCAGGCAGGAAGCAAGATGAAGTACGCTACATCATCACACCACGCCATCATCATCAACTTCAACTGCTACACGTACATGCTCCTGAGGCTGGGATTCGAGAAGCTGGCCGACAAGGTGCCTTTGGCCAGAATTGCCGAGAAGCGCTTCAACAACCTGGCGCTGCGCTTGGCCCAGACTACGTCGAACCCGGAACTGCTTGGTCCTCATCTCTTCGACGCCGTCGAGTTCCACCTCACCGACCCCCGGCTGTTCTACAACCGGTTCGAATGGAAGATAAACGACAGAATGGTGAGGAGCATAGGTGTCCCGATCTCCTCTTTCCATGCACATATCGAGAAGAGCCCTCTGTTGGGCCGGTATACTTTCAACCTCTGCGACGTCTCGCCGTGCATGAGGAAGGCCATAAGAGGCCAACTCGAAGCGGCGTACCGGATAGCGGAGGCCCACCCCAAGTCCGTGGTGACCGATAACCCGGTCATTGTCTTTCACGCCGGCCTTGCCAGGGATGAGTGGGACGAGGAAGCAGCGTTCCACAGGCTGAGAGAGAACCTCGAATTCCTGGCAGCCACCAACAAGCGGCTCTATGAGGACTATGGCCGTGACCGGAGGATCATTCCGACCATTGAGAACAGCCCCAACGAGGGAAGATGGCTCTGCCAGACACTCGACGACTGCGGGCGGGCCATAAGGGGTTTCTCGGATGAGGTCAAGCTCACCCTGGACTATGGCCATGCGATGACAGTAAGGGGAGGAAGGGACGCCCTCTTGCGGCAGCTAAGTAACAAGGACATCGGCGGAAACATCGTGAGCCTGCACATGCACTACTCTCCTGAGGTCAACCACGAGGCACAGCATTTCCATGCCCCGCTGTCGAGAATCCCGAAGGGCAACCTGCAGGTTCTGGCCGGCGACCTGAAGGATATCGTGCGCTACACAGCCATCAAGAAGCAGGGTTATATCACGCTGGAGGTCCCTTCCGGAGACCCGCTCGACTACATGCCGTGGCTAGGACATAAGAAGAGACTGGCCCCGCTGGTCAATAGATTCTTGAACGGCACGCGCCTGTTCGAGTTGAGCGACTTCCGGGGCACCATGAAAGACCAGTTAGCCAGTTTGGCGATCCTGAAGGACATGCTCGACGAAAGCGCCATTGAGAGCGATGAGCTTCGTCACGCCGAACTGGTGACCAGCGTCGCATAGCGCCCACGCAGGCTGAAGAGACTCTGCTCTACCACCGCATCACGCTGCAGGCCCAGGTGAAGCCGGCGCCGAAGGCGACGAAGACGACGACGCTGCCTCCCTTGATCAGACCTTCCTCCAGCGCTTCGCTCAGCGCAATGGGCAGCGACGCCGCCGTAGTGTTACCGTACCGCTGAATGTTGCTGTAGAACTTCTCTTCCGCCACCCCCAGCTTGGCCGCGGCGAACTGGTTGATACGGAGATTGGCCTGATGAGGGATGAACAGGTCGACATCCTCGACCTTGAGGTTGGCAGCCTTCAAGGCTTCCTCGATTACCTCGGGTATCCTGGTCACGGCTACCCGGAAGACTTCCTTCCCTTTCATCCTGGGCCAGAGGCTGCCTCTGTCCAGCATCTCGTGGGTCAGGCACGGTTTCTGGCTGATGTCGAACATCTCCAGGTGCAGGATGTTCGCAAAAGCCCCATCGGCGTGGAGATGGTTGGTAAGGATACCCCGCGACGGGTCCTCCGACGGGCCGATGATCACCGCGCCGGCGCCGTCTCCGAAGATCACCGACACGTCGCGGCCTTCGTCGGTGAAGCTCAACCCGCTCGAATGGACCTCGGCGCCAACAACCAGGATTCTCTTGTACATGCCGATCCTGACGAAGGCATCGGCCGTGGCCAGGCTGTAGATGAAACCGGAGCACTGGTTCCTGATATCCATGGCGCCGATATTGGCCAAACCCAGCTTCGTCTGAAGGTAGCACCCGTTGCCAGGGAAATGATGGTCGGGACTGAGAGTGGCATAGATGATGAAGTCAAGTTCCTCGGCCTTCATGCCGGCATTCTTCAGGGCTTCGTTCGAGGCTTCCAGAGCCAGGTCGGAACAGTAGACGCCTGCATCGGCAAAACGCCTTTCCACTATCCCCGTGCGCTGCCGGATCCACTCGTCACTGGTGTCAAACATCTTGGCCAGGTCGAAGTTGGTCACGCGCTTCTCCGGCAGATATCGCCCGACTCCAAGTATCCTTGATCTAATCATGCCAACAGCCCTCCGTATGCGCAGTTTGCGGCCGGTGAAACCCTCTCAGAGAACCGGGGAACGAACCGAGCAAGAGTCTACCAACGGCATGGCCGGCGGTCAAGGCGGGCTCTTTTCTTCATCGCCTCAGATTCCATGCTGGCCATAGCAGAGTTCCGTGGGCCTTTCCAAGCGTCCGAGTATCTGGTCATGATCATCATGATCACCTGCTATCTTGCCATATTCCTCATTGCCCGCGGAATGGTGAGAGAGGCCGGGCAGACGCCGCCTCAGAACCGCATCACCACCCCTGATCGTACCACTTCCGATTCCTGTATCAACCCTCTTCTTACCCAATTCCTAGGGGAAGAGAAATAATGCAGAGGGGCTGCGCCCCTCTGCACGTCCCCCAGGGCAGACTGTTAGAGGACGTATAGCAGTACGCCGTTACGGGGACGCTCCTTCTCGCTGCGAAGGGCAGAGAAACGCAGGGAAACCAGCGGACTCCCAGTCCGCCTCAGACAGAGACCATTTCCAAACCTCCGGTCCGTGTGGCGGTGATGATACCGTGAGACCGACAACCTGCGTTGAGACACAGCGGTGAACCGGATGTCTTACTCTCTAAAAACAGCGGCCGGCGCCATCAGGACTCACTAAGGCGCGCTGACTACTAGAAGATCCGAGGGATAAGATGCCATCGAAACGAAGAGGAGCACACCTGCAGACCGCTGTTGTGTCTGATTGCCGCCATCATTGGATAATCGACTCCTCCCAGCAGCTCGAGAGCAAGGGGCGTTGCCGGTTATGCGGCGAAGTGAGGACTTTTCAGAACAAGATGTCCCCCCAGCACAAGAAACCGGCTGCTGCAGACGAGACAGAGACGTTTGATGGCGCCGACTTCCCAGGGGACTCAAGCAGCGGGGAAATGTAACCCGGCAAATCGATGCTGGAGACCCTCTGGTCCCACTAGCGATCTATAATTCCATGAGACACCGAACGGCTCCTCGTTCTACCGAATCGTCTTGACTCAGTCTCACACCCGGGAACCGGATTCTCACCACACCTGACTTACTCCACCTCACCGGAGCAAGACAAAGAAAAAAGCCCATCTGGGCAGGTGGGCTTTTCTTACTCTAGAGCGGGGGGTGTCCTCTCTAGATCATCCCCAGTCTACTGAATGAGAACCGGCCATGGATTGGAATTGGATTAGAGTTACCTTAGAAAACGATGAGAAAAGATGAGGCCCATGGCGCCGGTTCGAAGGTGATAGCCACCCATCTTTATGCCTCGTCATGTTGAATCAAAGCCGGTGTGGGTTCCACAATCAAGTTGACAGCGAGCGAGCAGCTCTGGTATCGTCTGAACCGACTGCCACATAGGGAAGAGGATCTCAGGCCGCCATGGTCTGAGTGTGGTTTGCTAAGGGGGGGACGATTGAGCAGATATCTGCCACCCGGGTTGGCCTCGGGCCGTGTCGTTCTCAACAGCTGCAGGGCATTGCCTTCTGTGCCCTGCACAAGGAGGGACAGCGATGGAATTCGGTGACGGAGTGGTCAAGGCTGCGTGGGACAGACAAGGCGGCCGCTGTGCCAAGTGCGGGAGGTGGCTGATCTGGGCGCAAAGAGGCAGGGAATCCGCGACCGGAGCCTGGCAGCCGCATCACAGGAACCCGGAGGATCAGGAAAAGCGCAACGCCCTCACGAACTGCATCATCTTGTGTTCGGGCATGACCGATTGCCATTTCAATGAAGGCCATGGCGGCGTCAACTGGAGTCATTATGCCTCCCTTGATGATTCGATGCTCGTCTTCCTCCATGCGGGCGAAGAGGCGGCCGAGAAGACCGTAAAAGCCCCGACCGCACAGAAGGAGAGCCTGATCGGGGCATTCTTCGGACTCAGTCAAGCCCCGGCGAGCAGGAAACGTGGATCCCGAAAGCAAAGTCCCCAGGGACGTGCCAGGACGAAAGGCAAGAAGGAAGCAGCCGACGAACTAGGTGTTGCCTGCGACCTGTAACGGGTCCTCGCAGAGCGGACCCGATAAGCGGTCTCTTGAACGGGGCTGGGGTGCCTGTCACTGCTTATGCACAGTGATTGTCCAACTCACGCTGCTGGATTCGTAATCGACGGTGAGAATCCCGTTGGAGAACGTACCAGTCATGGGAAAGGTCGTGCCATCCCCGGCACGGGCTTCGCCATCGAAGTATCCATTCCCGTCTATCTTGCCGAATAGAACGAGGCCAAGAACGTCACCAGCACTGTTGATCTGTATTTCAGGCGTTGCGCTGGTGCCACATTCGGGGGAACCCCCCAACACCGAGGCTATGCAGAAGGTCGAAGTCCCGGCATAGGTGCCACTCATGCCACTCGCTGATCCGCTGAAGCCAGTGCGGAGCTGAACCCCGAGATAATAGATGAGAACGCCGATCATGATGAACATGATCACGACGAAGAGTGCTCTCTGCCCTGCGGGAACTGGTCGAGATGGGCTCTTCTTCGCAGAGCGAAACAGCGACGCCCGTTTGGCAATGGAGGGCGAAGCAGAAACGGCCGGTTCCACGCCCGTCCCCTGTTCAGCCTGGGTCTGTGGGGCATCCTGGCGATCGTAGCCCTCCGTCCCTTCCGTTTCGGGTTCCACGATCACCGTGATGCTGTCATTGCTCGTCTTGAACGTTCCCTCTGTCGAACCTCTAACGGTGAACACGTAGCTCCCCGGAGCAGTGCCCACGGGTATCGTGATCTTCAGATTGGCCCCTAGCCCGGAGCGCACCGGTGAAGGGGAAACCGTGGCGCTCAAGCCTGCCGACCTCCAATCACTTGTGCTGAGCGTGATATTACGCGGCTGTCCCTTGAGCGTCCTTACGATCACGGGAACATATATCGGCTGTCCCGCCTTGACAGTCATGGTATAAGTGGACAGGCGAACGCTGAAGTCGAAGTCGGACTGCGAAACGAAAGCGGCCATAGCAAGCACCTCCCAATCCCAACTCCGTGTGCCGTCAATACTCCGGTAGCTCAGCCAGTCTCACGTGGATCCCAGTCAGTCTGCGCATTCCGGCAGACATCGCTCGGATCACGTTCGATCACGGCCTTAATCTACCAGCGGCCTCCCTCCCAAAGGTATCGCTGGCGGCATCCGACGTCACAAATAGTCCTCACTTGCCACGTCAGCATCAGTTCCGCCTCAAGACCCCAGCCATCGGTCAAGGAAGCCTTGGCCTGAATGCACGTTTGGTTCGCCGTGGAGCCAAAACCGAACCGTACCATTTCAGGTTGACGCCTCTTGATGCCTCCTTTCTTGTATGGTATAGTCTCCGCAACCATGAAGAAGCTGCTGTTTGTTCTGATCGCACTCGGGTTTGTGGCGTTGGTGTACCTCTTAGATCTGTTTGCGTTTGAATTCCTGGGGCTGGAAGGGCACATCACTGGAACGTGGCGGGTAGTCACTGACGTCTGTTTCGCACTGGTGATCATACTACTCATACTGGTGTCGCCGGCAATGAAGCTGGTCAGGAAGAAATAGCCAGCGCCTGCATCCCCCAGCCATCCCCCGTGGCCGTTCCGTCGTGCCATTGAGTTGGCGCAAGCCTGTATGCGCCGTGCGACGTCCAGCACCCAGAATGCAAAGATGGCGTTTTTCGCCCGATCGCAGGAAACTGTGGTATAATACTAATCACTAAGCGACAACTGAATAAGCGTTATACAGAGTCCACGGGTTTCTGCTCAACGGTTACAGCACTAGATTAGAAAAGAATGGGCCGAATTGAGCACTCAAGCGGACTCTTTTTATTTGGTACGGACGAATCCCCTTCGGTCCCCTTTTCCTCCTGATGCAAGTCTTCGATAAACGCCCCACAGTCGAGTACGCGCGAGACAAGGGCACGTAGGGGCTTGATTCACCAATCCCGCGTTTGCGGATACCATCCAGTTATGATAGGGCCTTGGTCAATCCCATTCAGGCCGCTGGACACCCCCTCGATCCCCCCTTGGGAAAGGGGAAGTAAGAAACACAGAGGGGCTGCGCCCCCCTGCACGCCCCAGGCGCAGGGCTCACCATAGTGGGGCAGATGGAGCAAAGCAGAGCCTGCCAATGTCCACCTGAGTAGGACACCGTGACGTAGGGGCGCATTGCGATGCGCGCAAGACCCGGGGCCCCTCATCAGTCCACCTTCAGCAAGCCGTTCCGCGCGATCAGGTCATCAACGGCCCGGTGCATGTCCTCCAGATTTCCATCGTTGCTCAGGGAGTAGTCAGCCAGCCTGGCTGCTTCCTCGACATGAAATACCTGTTCCTCACTGCGGTCCTGCTCCTGAAAGCGCTCGTAGGACTCCGTGTCTCTCTCGGCCCCGCGTTTCCGCATTCTCTCGAAACGCACCCGGGGATCGGTGACAAAGACCTCGATCAGCACGAACGAACGCCCCAGGAGTTCTCTCAGCAACTCAATGTCATGCGGGGACCGCACGCCGCTGATGCCAGCAACGGACCAGCCCTTCTCGCAGATCTTCTCCGCTACCATCTTCACGAAGCACCCCTGGCCGTACTTCTGGAAATACGAGTCGGATATCTCCTGCAGCGTGGTGCGGTCCGAAGAACGTCCCTGGCTCGCTGCTATCTCCCGCACCATTTCCCCCGTGGACAGGAAGGGGATGTTGTGCTTCTCCTTCAGGTACTTCAGGACTTCGTCTTTGCCTGAGCCGTTCTTGCCAATCACGCCGATGACTTTCATGTGCAGCCCTCCAAACAATCAGTATAGCGTGATCCACCCCACCGTGATTCTCTGTATTGTGGCACGTGCCCAAAGATGCCATAACGGGTTTCTGAATCGATCGCCGGGTTCTGCTATGAGCATAGCTGCAACGTGGTACGGAACGGCCGCGCTCCACATCGTCGTCGACGGGGCTTTGGGGGTGTTCTTTGACCCTTTCTTCGCCCGACCCCCTGCCGCCCGGCCCAGGATCAAGGCTGACCCACGGGCTGTCGACCTTCGGCCCCTCGACCTGATTCTGGTGAGCCACAGCCACTTCGACCATATCTACAACCTGCCGGACCTGGTGTGCCGCTACCCTCTGGCCCAGACATACGTGCCGGCATTCACCGCCCAGAATTGCCGCAACCTCTGCCGCGGAGCCATCCTTAGGGAGTATTCATGCAATCTCACCGAGAGCGACTCCGCACGCATTCACACCGTCACAGCCGGTGAGCATGTAGAGGCATCGTCCCGTGACGGTAGCGTCCGGCTAAGCGCCACCGCCATCAAGTCAGGGTACGTGACTTTCGATGCCTACTCCGTGCTCCGGGTGGTGTTCAACCTCGATTTCATCGGCCGCCTCGGCTACTACTGGAAGTGGCTCTTCGGATTTCCGGCGAAGGAAGTCCTGGGCTGGTCAGTCCAGGTGAACAGCGGCATCGAATCTCAACGCGTCGTGTTCTTCGGCAGCCTCAGCAAGAAGTACGCTGCGGAACTGCGGCAGTACAGCGGCTGCGATTACCTCTTCATCCCTCTGGCCGGTAGGAAGAACATCCTGCCGTATGCCAGCGTGGTCACGGAAGCCCTGCAGCCCAAGGCAGTGGTTCCGATTCACTATGATGACTTCTTCCCTCCAATCTCCTATCCCGTGGACTACGGCAACTATGTGGAGTGGCTGAAGAAGGTTCTGCCCGGCGCCAAGCTGCTGGAGCTGGCGCCGGAACAACCCACTGTCCTCCCCGTCTGATTTGGAGATGACACCCAACCCTCAAATCCGGAATCCCAAGCTCGAAACCCCAAATCCCGGGCTCGAAGGGGATGCCGTTCCCCCAGGCTGACTGTGGTCTCACAGCGTTCCCGCTTCTCACGGGCAAGCTCTGCTTAGCCCGTGCCACCCGTTCGCGTTGAGAGCAAGCACGGTGCCTGCCCCTACAGGGTCCGCTGCGTGATTCCGGGAATCCCAGGCGCATCGCAATGCGCCCCTACATCACGATGGCGGGTGTCGTTTCGCTCTACCCGCCCTGAAATGGCGCGTTCCATGCATCGGGTGTGCATTGGAAATCCATCTCAGGCGGAGAG
This sequence comes from Dehalococcoidia bacterium, assembly GCA_016932645.1. Taxonomy (GTDB): domain Bacteria; phylum Chloroflexota; class Dehalococcoidia; order UBA2247; family RBG-13-53-26; genus JAFGCL01. Next base: position 8,842 of record JAFGCL010000181.1, read on the forward strand.
GGCCTTCAGCCCTCTGCGTATTTTCCCTTCCCCATTTATCGAAGATCCGTCTCAGGCGGACGTAACGTTCGTCTCAGGCGAACCAAAGGGGGACCAAGGGGGATTGGCTCACTCCACCGCGGAGATTTCCGCACCTTCTCGCCCCACAGCTTGAGAACAGCTTGCCATGCCATCTAGAGGCAGGGGGCGCCCACATCCCCTATAATTGTCATCAAAGAGACGCCGAGAGGAGACCAGCCCAATATGGATCTGAGAAACGACAAGGAGAAACTGCAGCAACTGGCCAACCTGATGAACGAGCAGTCGGCCACGCCGATATTGATGGTCACGGATGATCTGCTCTGGGTCTTCGATGCCGCCCTGGAGCCGGAGGAAGTGGACTTCCTCCTCAAGATGGGCGGAGGCAACCTGAAGCGGAGCGAGGCCGAGGCCAGGATCGGCCTTACGAAGGCGGAGTTCAACCGGATGCTGACCACGCTCCTGGACAAGGGCCACATCACCGAGCTGGAGCCGGAGCCGGGCCAGGACGAGCCCTTCGTACACCTGATGTGCATCTTCCCGGGCTGGTTCGAGCACTACCTCATGGGCGGGAAGGACACGCCGGACCGGAGGGAGTTCTCACGGCGGGTGACCAGGTACTTCGCCATGGCCAGAGATGTACCGCCCGATGTCCTGAATCAGATACTGGTGGGAGTCGGGCCCCAGCGCTCCATCGCCACGGCCGGCCCGCCGGCGCCGAAGGTCCTGAAGGTGGACAAGGCGCTGCCGCCGCAGGTTAGCGAGATCTATCCGCCGCACAGCGTGCTCGGCATCCTGGAGAAGCTGCCCGAGGACGAAGTCATTTCTGTCGGTCACTGCTTCTGCCGGCAGCAACGCAAGCTGGACGGCGACCCGTGCCGGATGCACCTCGCGGAGGAGGCCTGCCTGGGCCTGGGATCAGCGGCGCAGCACATCATCGACCGGGGATTCGGGCGGCGGATCAGCAAGCAGCAGGCCATCCAGCTGGTCAAGGAGTCCGCGCAGAAGGGCGCCATCCACCAAGTGGGACGGCTGGTGCCGCTGAAGGACTTCAAGGCCAAACACGAGGTGGACATCGTCTGCAACTGCTGCTGGGACTGCTGCGGGGTGATAGGAAACTACAGCCGGGGCAACCTGCCTTTCATGCTCAAGTCGTATTACATTGCGGAGATACCTGACAGCGACAAGTGCAACGGCTGCGGCGCCTGCGAAGACCACTGTCCGGTCAGAGCCATCGCCCTGGATGAATCCGGCGTGGCAAGGGTCAACACTGAGATATGCTGCGGCTGCGGGGTGTGCGTCATGCAGTGTGGAGAGGAGGCCATCCGCCTGAAGCCCTTCGAGCGGAACGTCTTCCTGCCCGTGCTGGTTGGCGATAAGCGCCGCATCGCGTAGGGGAACGGCGTGCTATGCGCTTGCCTGGTGTGCTCCGCGCTGAGACGGCGTTCAGATGCTCTTCGCCAGCACCTCTTTCGCCCAGCGTCGCGCCCGCTCCAGCCTCGTGGCATCAGGTTGCCCAATTGTCGTCGGGCGGTCATTGGCCCAGGCGATCAGCTTCTCGTCGTTGCTCTTGGTCATGAAGTCGGCCATCTGCTCAGACAGCTCCCCCTGGCAGTCGAAGACGCTGACCAGTTTGGCCTCTGCCGCAGCCGCCTTGCAGTTGTCGAGCCAGCCCTGCAAGTCCGGCGAATCCTCTGGGGATGCATGGGTGATGAAGAGGGCGATTCTCCGACCAGCAGCGTGCTGCCTGATGAATTCGGCGGCGGGCTTGGCCGGACCATAGCCCTCGATAGGGAAACCGACGAAGGCCAAGTCGTAGCTCTCAAGTGAGTCGACCTTCTCCAGTTCGTTGATCTCTTTGGAGACCTTGATCTGCTCAAAGATAGCCTGTGCCACCTTCTTCGTATTCCCCGTCCGTGAGAGGTAGGTGACTAGCACCTTCATCTGCCTGCCTCCTTATCGCCCGTGTCGTTTGATGCCCATTCTACCGCGGTTCCCCTGCGCTCGTAAACGGCACCGACCAGGCCATTCGAGTCAGAATCCTTGGTGCATCGCAATGCGCCCCTTTGTTGATTGTGGATTGCCGCTTGCTTTTGTGGCAGAATGTGTTTGTCATGAACAAAGTGCACCGCAGGATCACGAGGGAAAGCCAGACCGTTGCCGCCATGATAAGCGTTTACTGTCGCGCCCAGCACGGAGATGAGCAACTGTGCCCCGACTGCAGCGAGCTACTGGCCTACGCCAACCAGCGCCTCCGGGCATGCCCCTTCCAGGAGGGGAAGACGACCTGCGCTAAGTGCCCTGTCCACTGTTTCCAGCCACTCATGAGAGACAAGATCAGGACGGTAATGCGCTACTCCGGTCCCCGCATGCTCTGTAGACACCCCATCCTGGCAGTGCGTCACTTCCTGGACCGGACCAGGAAAGAGCCGGTTCCTCCCAGGAAGAGAGCAGATCGAAGACCTCACTGAGAGCATGCTGTCGTGTCCCGCTCCTAGTCCACGGGGGCACGCAACCCTGGCTTGACGAATCAAGCCTCTGCATGGGATATCTTGCGGCATACCTGCCTGCGGGGCCCGCATCAGAGATCTGACTCGGGCGGAGGGCAGCGCAGTCCCTCTGCGTCCCTTTCCCTTCCCCTGGGAGCGGTCGACAAAGGGGATTAATTGCCCCGTGCTTTATAATGTGGCCAACGTCATATGTCAGACTCGAAGCCGATTGCCGACGCCCAATTGCAGGATCCTCCTGAGAAGGCAGTGCTGGAAGGCAAGGTCCAGTTCGGCCGCTTCGGGCGGCCATTCAAGGACCTGAACCTCCTGGATGCGGAGTGCGGCATACCGCGGCTGTTCGGGCTGCGGCACTTCCGCCTCAAGCAGTGGGTGCACATCGCGGTCGTTCATCACGAATGGTACCTTAGCCTGGCGCTGGTTGACCTGGGGTTCCTGGGCACCTCGTGGCTGCACCTCTTCAACCGCCGGACCGGCCAGGCTTTCGAGCACACCCGCAAGCTTCTGCCCGGCAGGTTCCGCGCGCCGGAGAACCTGTGGGACCACCCGGGCCGGATCGAGACGCGGGGATACCGGGTGAGCGCCCACAATCACCTGGACAGGCAGGTCCACCGCTTCGAGATCGACGTCAAGGCCAAGGGCCCATTGCCGGCCGTGTCCGGTGCCCTGACGCTGCATGAGGATCCTGCCCGCACACAGCCGCTGGCGGTGCTGCTGCCGCTGGGGCCCAACCGACCCATGTTCTCACACAAGTCGGCCTGCCCGGTGGGCGGAGCACTGGTCGTGGAGGGCGAGAAGGTAGAGTTCTCACCGGACCGCCACGTCGGGCTGCTGGACTACCACAAGGCCTTCTACCCCCGCAGCACCTTCTGGAGATGGGCCACCTTCGCCACCATCGACGCATCAGGGAATCTGCTGGGCGTCAACCTGACGCACAACGTGATACGCGACGATACGAGGAACAACGAGAACTGCATCTGGCATGGGAACCGCCTCTCGCTATTGCCGGCGGCGCGCTTCGAGATCCCCAGGGACCGGATGCAGCCGTGGCGGATCCGGAGTGAAGACGGCAGGGTTGACCTGGAGCTCGTCCCGCAGGGGCGGCGCCGGGAGAAGGTGAACCTCGGCCTGGTGAAGTCGGCCTACGACCAGCCGTATGGCTTGTACTGGGGAACCCTGATTGATTCCGAAGGCGTCAGACACAAAGTCGAGAATGCCTTCGGCCTGGCCGAGGATCACGTTTCCCTGTGGTAGAACGTACCCCGCGAGGGCGCAGCAAGCAGCACCCCTACGGTCACCATCGCCACGTCCCCATGCGAACCGAACGTACGGCGAAACCACATCCGCAGGAACGACAGAACACGGATGGCCGCGGGCGCTCAGCGGGACGCAGCCTAAATCAACCTCGCCAGTTGTCCAGCCTGAACCATCACCGCGGCGGCGTCCTTGGGCTTCACGCAGTCGCCCAGCGTGTGGACCCTGGGCACCAGGCCTTCGAGCTCCTGTGCCAGCTTGTTCTCGGGCCTCATCCCGACGGCCAGAATCACGGTGTCAGCGGGCAGCGCGAAGATGTCGTCGCCCACGGTCATCATGACCGCCCTACCGGTGATTTCCACGACCCTGGAATGCAGATACAGGGGCACCCGCAGTTCGATGAGCTTCCTCGCCAGAGCCCTGAAGGTCATCGGCTCCAGCCTGATTCCATCCTCACCCAGCCCGGCCTGCGTCACCAGGCTTACCGGCCGGCCCTGCTCCGCCAGCATTATGGCCACTTCCATCCCGATGAAGCGGCCTCCGACCACCACCGAGTTGCCTTTCACGACAGCACGCCCCGCTATGACATCGTGGCCCTGGACCACGTTCTCTCCAGTGGCACCCGGCACATTCAGCCCCGCCGGAATGGCGCCGGTGGCCACGACCACGGCATCGGGCTTCGCTGCCAACACCTTCTCTTTGGTGATCTCGACGCCCGTTTTCACCACGACCCCCTCCTGGCGCAGACACCGTTCGAGATGCTCCGCCAACGAGGCATAATCCTTCTTGGCGGGAGCAGCACACGCGGTCTTCCACTGGCCACCTAGCCCGGGACTTCTTTCGTAGAGGGACACCTCATGCCCGCGCCCGGCCAGCAACGAGGCGATCTTCATGCCGGCCAGCCCACCCCCCACCACCATCACCCGCTTCCGGTTCTCCGCCTTCGGTAGAGGGTAGCCTTCCTCCCTGTAGACAAAGGGATTGACGGAGCACTGGCCCGGATAGAGGTCCAGGTCGATGTTGAGACAGTTGTTGCAGTAGATGCACTGCCAGACATCCTGCGCTCGCCCCTTCCGCACCTTGAGGGGCAGATCCGGGTCGGCCAGAAGGGGCCGGGCCATGGCGATGAAGTCCGCTTTCCCCAGGGTGAGAAGCTGGTCCGAGAGCTCCAGGCCTATCTTCCCCGCCGCTATGACGGGAATGTGCACCGCTTTCTTCACCTTATCGGCCATCGGGAGCATGGGGCCTTCCGGATACAGGTAGCAGGGTATGGTCGATGACGTCCAGTATTCCAGACCCGACGAGATGTTGAGGGCATCGGCCCCGGCTGACTCCATGGCTGCGGCCTGCCGGACCACTTCCTCGGGTCCGACCCCGCCTTCCATGTCGTCGTGCATGTTGATCCTCACGATCACTGGGAAGTCCCGGCCCGCCCGCTCTTTGATACGTTCCACGATGCGGCGGGCAAAGCGGGCCCGGTTCTCGACGCTTCCCCCGTACTCGTCAGTTCTGCGATTGGTGATGGGAGAGAAGAAGGTGCTCACCAGGCAGCCGTTGGAGGCATGCAGCTCTACCGCATCCGCTCCCGATTCCTTCACTCTGCACGCCGCTTCTGCGAAGAGCTCAATGTACCGGTCGATATCGGCGTGCCCCAGCTCATGGTACGGCACATCCTTCTTCAGCCGGGGCGTGATGGACGGGACTTTCACGGTAACGCCTTCTGCGATCCACCCCAGGAAGAGTAGAAGCAGCCCGGGGTGCATTAGCTGCACGCAGAGCTTGGCGCCGGCTTCATGAATGACGTCCGCCATCTTCCTGTAGCCAGGAATGAACCTGTCATCGTGGATGGACAGCGTCAAGGGAAACGTGGCATCGGCGCTGATCGATGCGAACGAGGTAGTGAGCAGGCCCACGCCTCCGGCGGCCCGCGCCCGATAGAAGGCGATCATCTTGTCCGTGACCCCACCCTCCGCGTCGGCGAGCGGGACTCCCATGGCCGCCAGGATCAGCCTGTTCTTGAGCTGCAGTTTGCCTATGTTGCCGGGCTGGTAGAGTGATGAGTAGCTGCTCATGTGCCTCCTTTGTTCGGTGCCGGATCCGACCTGTCACGCCAGTAGTGCGGCACTATCTGCGACAGGGTCCGCAGGCATGAAGTCTACAACCGAACGAGGATGGGCTTCAAGGAGAATCTTCACCCCCCTGACCCCCAGTCCCCTTTGCCTGTCATTCCCGCGCAGGCGGGAATCCAGGGGAATCGGCGGGTTGGGGTCATCCCGGGCGTATCGCAATACGCCCCTACGTCACGATGCGGCTTCACCCTCTCCTTCGTCCTCTCCCTTCAAGGGCGAGGAGACTCCTGCCTGCATGGGGCGTGCAGAGGGCCTTCGGCCCTCTGCGTTTATTCTCGTTCCCCCTTTGCCAAAGGGGGACCTAGGGGGATTGGCCCGGGGGATGATGTGGGGTGGACGTAGGGGCACGGCATGCCGTGCCCCTACCAGGGACGAAACAAGGGGTCGTGACACAAGGGACACGCCTATTGGCTTTGTCCCCTGTTTGCCCTAAAATGGCCTCGCGCGATCCAGTGACCATCGCATCCTTTGCCCTGGGGGAACACAGCGTCCGGCAATGGAGGAAGATGGACCAGTACATCATCGCCCACGACGTCGGCACCAGCGGCAACAAGGCCGTCCTGGTAGGCACGGACGGCCGGATCCACGGCAAGTGCTCCGCCCCCTTCCAGGTCCACTACCCTGGGACATGCATGGCCGAGCAGGAGCCCGCCGACTGGTGGAACGCCATCTGCGAGACCACCCGTGGGCTTTTGAAGCAGCCCGGCGCCGCACCCAACCAGATACTCTGCGTCACCCATTGCACACAGCTGCTGGGCATCCTGCCCATGAGCGCCAAGACAGGCGCCTTGGGCCGGGCTATCATCTGGCTGGACGGGCGCGCCGACATGCAGGCAAAGCGCATGATGCGCAAGTTCATCGACGCCCGAGTCTTTGCCCTCATCGCCGGGTCCCCGCTCTGCGGCAAGGACTGCATACCGAAGCTGCTCTGGCTCAAGGACGAGGAGCCGGAGAGATACCGGAACATGGACTGCTTCCTCGATGTCAACGGCTACCTCATGTACCGCACCACTGGCAGGATGGTCATGGAGTGGACGGGTGCCTCCGTCGTCGGTATGGACCTGAAGACGAAGAAGTGGATGAAGGGTGTCATGAAGTATGCCGGGCTGGACCCAGCCAAGTGCCCACCCTTGGTGAAGTCCACCGACAAGGTCGGGGGGCTCACCCCGGAGGCCGCCGGTGAGTTGGGTCTGCTCCCGGGTACCCCGGTCATCGCCGGCGCGGGCGACGCGCCCTGCGCCGCCGTGGGCGCGGGCGCAGTGCGCGAGGGCGCGGGTCATGTCTGCATGGGCACATCCGCCTGGCTGGCCGTGGTCACCAGCCGCCGGCCCAAGGGGAAGCGGGGGGTGGCCACCATCCATTCGGCCGACCCGGACAAAGCCTTTCTCATCGCCGAATCGGAGACCGCGGGCGCCTGCCTGGAGTGGGCCACCAGGCACCTCTACAGCGGGGACAGCGGCGCACCCGACGTGTTCGCCGCCATGGACGCGATTGTGGAGAAGACCCCGGCCGGTTCGCACGGCCTCATCTTCACGCCGTGGATGTATGGGGAAAGGGCGCCCATCGCGGACTGCAACGCCCGCTCCAGCTTCCTCAACCTGAGCGGGCGCCACACCCGCGAGGACATGATCCGCGCGGTGTACGAGGGCGTGGCGTACAATATCAGGTGGCTGGTGGAAATCGTCAGCGGCGAGTTCGGCTTCCCGCTGCCGAAGCTCCGGGCCATCGGCGGCGGAGCCAGGAGCGCCGTCTGGATGCAGATGCTGGCCGATGTCACACACCGCCGGATCGAGACGGTGCCGGACCCGAAGGAGTCCGGAGCTGTGGGGGCCGCCCTGGTGGCCGCGGTGGGGCTGGGCATCTATCCGGGCTTCGAGGAGCTGGAGAGCGTCACCAGGGTGGAGAGGACCTTTGAGCCGCGCCAAGAGAACTTCAAGACCTACGATGAGATGTTTGAATGCTTTAGAGAGTCGTACGGCAGGCTGCGGCCTTTGTACAAGAAGATGAACGAAATGTCCGGCAGCGCCGGTTTGAACGAGGAGGTGTCGCCATGAACACGGAAGAGATCCTAGGGCTGCCCTCGGCTTTGCCCGATGGTGTGGACTATGATCAGTACCTGATTGCCACGTACCTGGCCAACCTGCCGGCGGCCATGCCGGCGCCGCTGCTGTCCATGGCCCTGGCC
>JAFGCL010000182.1 GCA_016932645.1 Dehalococcoidia bacterium
CCCGGCACCTCCGTCTCCTTCGAGTGGTCTTCCGTTACCGGAGCCGTGGACTACAAGCTCCTCGTCAGCACCAGCACCAACATCTTCGACACCTCCAAGTACAAGTGCAACGTCAATACGGGCAATGTCACCACCTACATCGACACCGGCTACCTGGGCGCCGGCACCAAGTACTACTGGTGGGTCTGGGCCTATGCCGCCGACGGCACCAGCAGCCTGTGGTCCCAGGTCTCCGCCAACAGAAGAGAGTTCACCAACGTCCCCAGCATAGGCACCCCGGCACTGATATCACCGGCCAATGCCGCCGAGGTGCCCGGCGCCTCCGTCTCCTTCGAGTGGTCTTCCGTTACCGGAGCCGTGGACTACAAGCTCCTCGTCAGCACCAGCACCAACGTCCTCGACGCCTCCAAGTACAAGTGCAACGTCAATACGGGCAGCCTGACCACCTATCTCGACACCGGGTATCCCGCCAACGGCACCAAGTACTACTGGTGGGTCTGGGCCTACGATGCCGGCGGCGGCTCCAGTCTGTGGTCGCAGGTGTCAGCCAATAGAAGAGAGTTCACCAGCACCCCGAGTTTGGGCGCTCCGGCGCTCATATCACCGGCCAACGGCGCCCTGATAATAGGCACCTCAGTAAGCTTCGAGTGGTCTTCCGTGACCGGCGCCGTGGACTACAAGCTCCTCGTCAGCACCAGCACCAACATCCTCGACACCTCCAAGTACAAGTGCAATGTCAATACGGGCAATGTCACCACCTATCTCGACACCGGCTACCATACCAACGGCACCGTCTACTACTGGTGGGTCTGGGCCTATGACGCCGGCGGCGGCAGCAGCCTGTGGTCCCAGGTCTCCGCCAACAGGCGGACCTTCACCAACGTACCCATAGCCGCTCCGGTGCTGGTCTCACCCGCCAACGGCGCCTCCGTTTCCGGCAGCTCCGTCACCTTCGATTGGGATCCCGTGGACGGGGCCGTGGACTACAAGCTCCTCGTCAGCACCAGCACCAACATCCTGGATACCGCAAGCTACAAGCTGAACCTGAACACAGGCAGCGGCGATATCACCAGCTACATTGACACGGGCTACCCGGCCGACGGCACCGTCTACTACTGGTGGGTCTGGGCCTACGATGCCTATGGCAACGCCAGCCTGTGGTCACAGGTTTCGGCCAATATGAGGTCCTTCACCAGCGTCGCTTAGAGATCTCGCTGACAAACGCTACCTTGCACTCTGGCGGTTCCCATGAGAGCCGCCAGAGTGCCTTTTGTCCCCCTTGTCTCCGGTTCACCACTCGCACCACCCCCACCTGCTAGCGCAACCCCGCATCCCTCTGGACAACCGGCAAGGCCTAATGGTACTGTGACAGGAAACATGACTATGAACAGCCCCAAAGTATCTATCATTGTCCTCAACTGGAATGGCCTGTCAGACACGCAGGAGTGCATCAGGTCTCTCCTGCAGGTTACGTATCCCACCCGCGAGGTCATCCTGATAGACAATGCTTCCATAGGCGATGATGTTCTTCAGTTGGAATGGGAATTCGGGGACTCGATTCGTATTCTTCGGAATGAGAGGAACTACGGCTTCGCCGGTGGCAACAACATCGGCATCAGACACGTCCTCGACCATTCTTCCCCAGACTACGTATTCCTGCTCAATAACGACACCACCGTAGCTCCAGACATCCTGGATGAGATGGTGAAAGCCGCTGAGAGTGACCCCGGGGTCGGCCTCCTCGGCCCCAAGATCTACTTCTACGACTTCGATGGACGGAAGGATGTCATCTGGACTGCCGGCGGGAAGATACGCTGGTGGCACCCATGGGTCTACGATGCCTTCGGGCATAACGATGACGACCTACCCAGGTACCAGGAACCAAGAACGGTGCACTGGGTCAGCGGGGCCGCCATGATGATCAGGAGGGAAGTGATCGACAAGATCGGACTTCTTGATTCCGGGTACTTCTTCGGCACAGAGGATGTTGAGTACTCCCTGAAGGCCCGGGCGCATGGATTCAAGTGTCTCTACGTGCCCACCGCGAGAGTATGGCACAAGGTGGGTAGATCGCGATCAAGGCGTGTACCCAGTTTTGCCGACCTCCCCGACTACTATCGCTTGCTGCGGAGGAATTTCCCCAAGGCCGTATGCGCTTACCACCTGCTGATATCCCCCGTTCTGATATCACATAGAACCTTCTTCTGGATGCGCAGTGCTCTTACGGGACCACGAAAGCGGCGTGCCTAGAGGCTGCGGCCAAGTGTCCAAATTCTAAACCCCAAGCCCCAAATCCGAAGCGGCGAACGCCAAATTCAGTCAGGTCAGCGACCTGATACTCACGATAGCGCGAGGCTGGAGGTGGGAGCAGGCCACCCTGAGTGACGCCGGCGGCGGGTTTCGTTCCTCTCTACCCGCCCTATAATAGTGCGCTCTACTTTGAGATGTCAGTTATGAGCACGGAGTCTAGAGCCCAGGATTTAGGATTTGGGGTTGAGTGCTTCGCGTTTGGAGCTTGTCCCTTGCGCGGCCTTCCGTGCCACCTGAGTCAGCAATTCCAGATACTTCTCCGCACAGGCCGACGACGACATGTTCTTCACCACGTAGTCCCTGACAGCCACACGGTCCTGCCACGCCTTCGGGCTGGACACATACTCAGCAATCTGGTGCGCCGCCCCGATCGGATCGTCAAAGCCCACCAGCAAGCCCAACCCTGAGTCCCCCACAACGTCTCTCATGGCCGGTATGTCGGACAGTATCGGCGGCAGGCCGCAGGCCATGGCCTCAAGCAGGACCACGGGCTGCCCTTCGTACGTCGACGACATGATGAAGAAATCGGCGCACCCGTACACCTGCGGCAGTTCATGGTTGGGAATGAAGCCCAGTAACCGGACGTCCGGTGTCTTCCTCTCGTCTATGTGGCGGGCCAGCGGCCCTTCCAATTCCCCACTGCCCACGATTACCAGAACGGCCCCGGGAACCTCCTTCTTCAGTTCCACGAAAGCATCGACCAGTGCCATGAGGTTCTTGGGCCGGGTCAAACGTCCGACATACAACAGCACGAGTGCCTCCGGCGGGATGCCCAGTTCGGCCCTGACTCTGGCCCTGGTCCCTGCAGCCTGAAACTGGTTCGTGTCCACACCCACCGGGACATATGTGACCCTCTCCAGACCTACACCCTGAGCGTTCAGCTCCGCCACCGAGCGGGGGCTCACCGCGGAGAAGACATGATCCCCGATGGGCAGGGAGCGCAGGCACCGCTCCTCCGCCGACTGCATCAAGGCATAGTAGAGCCTGACCAGCCACGGGCTGCGCATGTCCCGCGCCATCCCTCTGAATCCTCGATATGTCCCGTGAAAGGTGATAACGGCCGAGGGGAACGGGCAGCGACCGGGGAACAGGGGCCAGTGCAGCCACACCGCATCCCACTCAGGCGTCTTCCCGGCAAAATGTCGCCTCACGCGCCACCAGTAGAGAAGGAGGCCGATCCCAGCCATCCTATTGATCAGCCTCTGGCCGCCCAGCCTGATGTCCGGGCCGGTCGGCGAGCACACGATGCACCGATGGCCCCGCTTCCCGAACTCCTTCACCATCCGGCCCGCTACGTCCGCTATGCCCGAGCCGTGAGGAGGGTATTCAGAAACACAGACCAGTATCCTCAAGCTTCAACCCCGTCCTGACCGCCGCCTCTCACAGGCTTGCCTGTAGACGTCGAGCATTTTGCCCAAGACAGCAGGCGGAGTGTAGTTCTGCTCAACATCGCGGCGCGCCTGCGCTCCGAGTCGCGCGCGCATCCCATCGTCGCCCAGCAGAGCGTCGATCCTCCGCGCGAGGGCGGCCGGGTTTCTTGCTTCCACCAGGGCACCATTCCATCCATCCCGTATCACGTCCCGGATGCCCACGACATCTGTCCCCAGTGCGCATTTTCCGTGCGACATCGCTTCGAGAACAGACACGGGTAGACCTTCACCCAGCGATGGGAGAACAAACAGGTCCGCGGCCTCATAGGCCGCCTCCAGATCCTCCCTCGTGAATCTCCCCAGGAACAGCACCTGCTTCTCCAGTTTCAGCCTCTTCACCTGCTGCACCAGTGACTCCTTACATCCAGCATACCCCGGGGCCTCGTCACCGATTATGGCCACCGTGGGCCCGGATTGACACTGTCTAGCCGCATCTATCAGACAGCTCAGGCCCTTCGCCGGAAGCAATCTGCCGGCGAAAACCACCAACTTTTTCCCGGCCAATCCATATGCCGCCCTAAATCCTGCCGGATCAGCCCGAACGCCGGCTGAAACCGGCTCGATCCAGCCGGGAACCACCACAGTCCGGTCACGCCTGGCCCCAAGTTGCTCCACCATGCCTGCCAAGGTCGGCGTAAGTGCAATGACCTCGTCAGCCGACCGGAACGTCCACCAGCCAACCGTCCTGTTGTACACCAGCTCCAGCGCCCTCTTCCACCCACGATAGCCAAGCTCCAGCCCGTGACAGGTCAATACCAGAGGACGCCGCCTGAACACATTCGAGAGCACAGTCAGGTTGGAGCACATATGGTAGTGGACATGCGTGTGCACAACATCAAACCGATCGTTCTCCAGCAGTTTCCCCAGAAGCCCCGGAGTCAGCGGATTACCCAGAGGCGAGGCCAGGCATCTGAACCTGCGGACTTCGACACCGTCGACCACCTCCTCCGGCTTCAGCTTCGGTACATTGGCGGTGTAGACGGTCACCTCGTGGCCGGCTTCGGCGAGCTTCCGGCTCAGTCCTTCAACGTGCCGCTCAAGGCCACCGAGGTGCGGAGGGTAGTAGGCCACAACCTGGAGAACTCTCAAACGAATGCCTCAGTCCCTGCTTTCCGTACTGACTCTTCAGGCCCCCGGTCATGCCTGTTGCGTACGTGACTCAGCGCTCCCGACGGTCAGAGGTCGTTCTCTGCTGTTCTCTCGAAGCGCTCCCACTGTCCGCGCAGCAGTTCCTTCATCGACTGAAGCATCAGCGCCGCGAAAAGGGCCAGTATGCCCACCAGAGAGAGAAGAACGGCGCCCAGCAGGTAGCCGATAGCCAACTGGTTGGTCCTGCCAAATATGTCCAGCACCCATATTCCCAAACCCACCCCACCCCCCAGCAGGAGCAGGCCGGGTATCCCAAAGAGCACCATCGGCTGCCTCAGGCTCAGCAGCACCAACACGCGGCTCAACACGCTCACCCCATGCGCCACCGGGTTCCTCTTCGCCTTGTCCGTATAAATGACCGCGATGGGCACCTCGACCAGCTTCAGGCCGTTCCGGGCTATGGCAAACTGCATCTCCGACTCTACGCCGAAGCCGTCCTCAGTGAGCGTCATCTTCTCCAGCGCCTTCGCCGAGAAAGCCCGGAATCCGCTCTGTGAGTCCTTGATCCGGGTCCCCGATCCCACATTGGTGGTCGTGGTCAGGACGCGCTGCCCGATGCGCCGGAAAAAGGGCGGCCGCACCTTTCCTGCCAGGAACCTGGACCCCACCACCACGTCTGCTTCCCCGCGCAGGATCGGGGCGACAACGGCCGGTATCTCATCAGCATTGTGCTGACCATCGCCATCCATTCTGATCATGACATCGGCACCCATCTCCCTGGCCCTCCGGATAGCCGTCCGGGTGGCAACTCCAACACCCTGGTTGCAGTTGTGGCGCACCACGACCGCCCCCGCGCTCGCTGCGATCTCAGCGGTCGCATCCGTCGAACCGTCGTCAACCACGATGACCCGGTCAACGTGCTTTCTCGCCCTGAGCACCACGCTGCCAATGAATCTCTCCTCATTGAAGCAGGGGATGGCGGCCACAATCAGAGGCTTACGGCCACTTGCTTCTGCAGGCTGTCCTTCCGCCGATGCCATTCTACCTCGTGCTCGCATGAGCAACGGGACCAACTCCACAAACCATCTCCCGGTCCTCCACGAGTGCGCCTAAATGTATATCACGCAGTCCTTGCTTATGCAAGCGGACCACGCACACGCATCATGCAGGTGAGCACAACGGAGTGCGATCAACCCCCTCCCCCCATTCATCTATGGCTATGAGCCATGAGCTGATAGCCGATAGCTCGTAGCTTGGGGACACCCCCAGTTCCCCCCGGCAGGAGGTACCCTTCTGCATCTCTTCTCTCATTCCCGCGAGAATGGGGATCCGGACCCAGGGCAGATAGAGCGAAGCGAAATCAGCCGCAGTCATCCAGGGATCAAACTTGACCCTCTTGCCCCCGATCTTGGGAGAAAGAAGAAACGCAGAGGGGCTCCGCCCCTCTGCACGCCCCAAGCGGTTATGGTGAAAGGCCACTGCTGCGAGCCATCAACTATGAGCTATCAGCCACGAGCCATGAGCTTCGGAATCAGCTCCAACTCTCCAGATGACCCATGTCATTCAGCAGCCGAAGCCGGCACTTGTCGCCGGCCCGTTCGATCACCGTGATGGAAGAGTTCCCCACCTCCAGACGGCGGTAGATGTCCTCACTCACTCCCAGGCAATGCGCCACGAGCAGTCTCACCACGACATCATGCGTCACGGCCAGCACCATCCTGCCTTCCGGGCCATCCATCATCCGGTTGAAGGCCCTCACCGCCCTGTCGCGCACTTCCCCCAGGCTCTCGCCCCCAGGCATCCGGAAATCCCCGGGGTTCGCTCTCCAGGTCTTCCACAACCCGGGATACCTGGCCGCGATATCTCCCGCATACATGCCTTCCCATTCACCGATCCTCATCTCCCCCAGTTCATCCACGATTTCCATCGGCAACGACTGCGGCCCGGCGACCATTTCGGCCGTACTCCGGGCCCTCTTCAGCGGACTGGAGAAGATGGCACCTATTGGCCACCGCTCCAGCCTGCGCCCGAGTCTCTCCGCCTGGCGCAGCCCTTCCTCGTTGAGCCCCTCATCAATCCAGCCCATGTAGCGCCCATTGGCGTTCCAATCCGTCTGCCCGTGCCGCACCAGGATCAGGGTCGCACTCATGAGTCTCCCATCTTACACGCTGAACAGGAAGGTAATCACGTCTCCGTCCTGCACCAGGTAGTTCTTGCCCTCCAGCCGCAGTAAGCCGTGCTTCTTGGCCTCCGCCATGCTGCCGCATTTCACCAGGTCGTTGTAGGCGACCACTTCCGCCCGGATGAACCCCCGCTCCATGTCCGAATGGATCTTGCCGGCCGCCCGCGGCGCCGGCGTGTCCCGCCTGACGGTCCAGGCCCGCACTTCGCCGGATGCAGTGCTGAAGAACGAGACCATCCCCATCAGATCAAAGGACAGCCTGATGATCCGCTGCATAGCGCCCTCGCCCACCCCCATGGCCAACCGGAATTCTGACGCTTCGGCGTCACTCAACTGCCCCAACTCCATCTCCAGCTTGGCGCAAATGGCCGCCGCATTGAACCGCGGATAGCGCTTCTTCGCTTCCTCTTCCACGGCCACCGCCTGCGGGAGTTGGCCCTCGCCGATGTTGAGCACCACCAGCAACGGTTTGCTGCTCAGGAACTGGTAGCTCTCCGCCGTCCGGCCCTCGTCTTTGGACAAGCCCTGGTCCCGCACGGCAACCCCGCTCTCCAGAGAAGCCCTGACCCGCTCCACAAACGCCTGCTCCTTCACCAGGTTCTCCCGCTCCGGAGACTTAGCCCCTTTCAGTGACTCACCGATCCGTTGCAGCCGGTGCTCGGCTATGACCAGGTCAGCCAGAACCAGGTCCGCGCTCATGGCCCCGATGTCGCGCCAGGGATCGACTCCCCCGCTCAATGGCACGGTCTCATCCGTGAAGGCTCTGGCCACGCTGATCAGGGCGTCGGTCTTCGTCAGATGGCTGCGGGCCGGACCGCTCAAACCTTCTCTCTTGTCGGGCGCGACGGCCACGTCAACATATTTCACCTCGGCTGGAACCAGCCTCTTCGGTTTCAGGAGCAGTTGCAGCCCTTCCAGGCGTCTGTCGGGCACCTTGACCACGCCCACATTCGGTTCGACGGCACCCCCGGCAAACGCCCGCGTCTCCGCCTTGCCCCGCGTCAGGCTGTTGAAAAGCGTGGTCTTCCCGCTCCCAGGCAGCCCGATTATGCCGATCTCCATTTCGGCCCTAGCTTATCACACGAATACGTGGCCTGCCAGCAGCCGCCGGTGATAGAATAGGTCGGGAGCTCAGGCATTGGTCTACGTACTCTTCGGCACTGACGACTTCTCACTCCGGCACGAGTTGGAGGAGATCAAGAGCACTCTCGGAGACAGGGAGTCCCTGTCACTGAACACCACCGCACTGGATGGACGACGGCTGACGGCATCGCAATTGATCGACGCCTGCAACACAGTCCCGTTCCTGGCCAACTGCCGCCTGGTCATCGTTGACGGACTTCTGGAGCGTTTCGAGCCATCGGCCACCATGAAGCGTCCTCTGATCAGCGAGTGGCAGAGCCTTGTCGACTTCCTTCCCGTCAAGCCCCCGACCACGGTTCTGGTATTCATTGACGGCAAGCTGGCCAAGAACAACCCCATGCTCAAGAAGATGGCCAAGACCGCCAACGTGCACGACTTCCCGGCCTTGAAGGGTCCCCGCCTGGAGCAATGGATCAGGTCCCGGGTAGCCGCACAGGGCGCCACCATTTCACCCCGCGCGGTCAGGCCGCTAGTTGAGACCGCCGGCGAGGACCTCTGGGTGCTCGCCAACGAAATCGACAAACTTGCCCTCTATGCCAGAGGCCGGCAGATCGAGGAAGCAGATGTACACCGGGTCGCCAGCTCCGCCCGGGAGGCCAACATCTTCGCCATGGTCGATGCCATTGCCGAGAAGAGACTCCCGGCGGCCATGCGCCTCCTCCACCAATTGCTAAGCGAAGGAACGCCGCCAACCCACCTTTTGACCATGATGGGCCGCCAGGTCCGCCTGATGGTCCAGGCCAAGGAACTCGGGCGCCAACGGCTCTCCCTGGAGGAGAAGCGGGAGCAGCTTGGCTTGTCCTGGAACTTCCCCATCGACAGGCTGCTCAGCCAAAGCGCCGACCATTCAAAAGAACGCCTGCTGGCTATCTACGAGGAGATACTGGAGACCGACCTGGATATCAAGACCGGCAGGTGGCAGGACGAACTGGCTCTCGATCTTCTGGTGGTCGAGGTATGTTCCTGAGAGGTGCAGGAGGGAACCTCCTGCCGGGAGTCTGAGGGTGTCCCTCAGATTATCGTTTATATAGTGGCGAGCCTGCCGCGCTGCCCTGCAGACACCGGGCGAAGCCACCCAACCTATGTGTCAGGTCGGCGACCTGACACTCATTCTGGCAGCGGCTTTCGTTTCTCTCTACCCTCTCCACATTGCCAAGCTGCAGTGCGTTCCTGCGCATCGGGCGTGCAGAGGGGCGAAGCCCCTCTGCGTTATTAATAATCCCCCTTTGCCAAAGGGGGACCAAGGGGGATTGGCCCAGGAGATGAAGCGGATCCGGGCACCACATCCGGGTTCCTCGGCCACGACGAAGCGTGGCCCTCCGAGGACGACATGGATTCCCGCCTCTGCAGGAATGACAGAAGAGGTTGCAGCAGGATGCTGCCGGGGCTTGGGGTGTCCCCAATTCGCTTCTCTTCTTCCCTCAAGATTGGGGGACATAGGGGGCTGACAACTCCAAAGCCAGACCGTGGCGAAAAGTTGGACACCACCCAAATCAAAATGCTACCATCTTAACCACAACCACCTGACAATGAGCAAGCGCAAACCTGGACAGAGACGCCATTCCGACAGCCCAGATATGCCGCCAGCCAAGGCTGGCAATCCACGCTTGAAATCATCCGCGAAGAACGTGCCTGCCCTGGAGTACATCTTCCACCCCAGGTCCATCGCCCTGGTGGGCGCCGCGACCGATCCGGTCCACTGGTGGATCAACGAGTACTATATCGATCCGCTCGTCAAGTTCGGGTACACTGGCAAAGTGTACCCAGTCAACCCTAAGGGCGGCGAAGCCAAGGGAATGAAGATCTATCGCAGCTTGGCTGAGATCGACGGCCCTATCGACCACGTCATCAGCGCCATCCCAGCGCGGAGTTGCCCTGACCTCGTTCGGGAGTGCCGGGACAGAGGGGTCAAGCTGGTGCAGTTCTTCAGCGCCGGCTTTGCCGAGACCGGTGACCCGCAGGGCATCGCCATTCAGAACGAGATCGTGGAGATCGCCAAGGGCAGCGGCATGCGTTTGCTGGGACCCAACTGCATGGGGCTCTACTGCCCGAACACGAAGATCAGCTTCTGCTTTAACTATCCCCAGGAATCCGGCCCCATCGGCCTGATCAGCCAGAGCGGCAGCAACTCCACGTACGTCGTCCGCAGTGCGGTGGTCCGGGGCCTCCGCTTCAGCAAGATCGTCAGCCACGGCAACGCCTGCGATATCAACGAGTGCGACCTCCTGGAATACTTCACCGACGACCCGGATACCAAAGTGATAGCGGCCTATATCGAGGGCATCAAAGATGGCCCGCGCTTTCGCCGCGCGCTGGCACGCGCCGCCGCCACGAAGCCTGTAGTGATATACAAGGGCGGCTTCTCCGAAGCCGGCGGACGCGCTGCCGCCACCCACACCGGCTCCCTGGCCGGGTCCTATGCCGCGTTTGAGTCCCTCCTCAGGCAGCTCGGTGCTATACCGGTACAGAGCGTCGGGGAGATGGTAGACATGCTGGTGGCCATCCTGCACATGAAGCCGCCCCGGGGCCGGAATCTCTGCGCCGTGGGTAATGGCGGCGGCGGCAGCGTGCTGGCCACCGACGAGTTCGAGAGGGCAGGCTTCAGGTTGCCCGGAATCCCTCCGGAGGTCAGAGAACACATCCGAAAGCTGGTGCCGCCCGCGGGCAGCATGACCCGCAATCCCATTGACGCCGCCCCGCTGATGGGTATTGAGCAGGCCAGGCTACTGGCCAAGACCGGCCTGAAGGATTGGGAGAAGGGCCTGTGGAACGCCAGGTTCCAGAGGGGCGATGGGGGTATGGGGGATTTCGTGGGCGCTCTTGACGACTGGCCGGGGCTGGACTTCCTGGTGCTCCATTACTGCATCGACTCGGTCCCCGGCGGCATCTACTCGTGGCAGCTCACGACTGGCGGCGGGCCGCTCATCGTGGCCGCCAAGGAGTCACGTCTGCCCGTTGCCACCGTCATCCATTTCATCGCTAACGAGGATTCCTGGCTCAAGTCCCTAAAGATACAGAAGCTCTGCATCGACTGCGGCTTTCCCCTCTTCCTCTCCATGAAGGGCGCGGCCAGAGCCATCCGCCGGTTGATGGAGTTCGACAGGGACCACCCCGGCATGGTGGAGAAGATCCAGGCTTCCCTGAAGTAGGCAAGGTGCGCAGAGCCTGACTGCCCGCCGCACACCCCCAATCCTGCATAGCCCATGGCTGACAGATGATGGATCGAATGTGGGGGCTTGTGCCCACCTCCTCCTTGCCACCAAGCCAATCCCCCTGTGTCCCCCTTTAGCAAAGGGATAGCAGGTAAAGCAGAGGGCCTTTGGCCCTCTACACGCCCCTTGCTCAGACTTCAACTCCCGCGGAGGTGGGAATCCAAACGTGGGGCAGGTACAGGCATGCCGCACGCCATTGGGATTTCGGATTCAGGACTTCTAGCCTGCGGAGCACCTTTCCAGTCTGATTGTCACTGATACAGGCGGCTGCCCGTCAGAATCCGGTATGCCTCCTGGTATCTCTCAGATGTCCTCTTGATGAGATCCTCCGGGAGCATGGGCGCAGGCGGCTCCTTGTTCCAGCCCGACGCCGTCAGCCAATCCCTGACCATCTGCTTGTCATAGCTGGGCTGGGACCGGCCGACAACGTACTGGCCGGCATCCCAGAACCGGCTGGAGTCCGGAGTGAGGAGCTCGTCGATGAGGACGACCTTGCCATCCACCAGTCCGAACTCCATCTTTGTGTCGGCAATAATGATGCCCTTGCCTCTGGCATACTCCTCGGCAAACCGATACACCGCCAGGGTCCTCTCTTTCAACTCTCCCGTCAATTCCCACCCCACCAGCTTCGATAGCTCGTCCAACGAGAGCGGCTGATCGTGTCCGCTCTCGGCCTTGGTGGTGGGGGTGAATATCGGCTCCGGAAACCGCTCCGATTCTCTCATGCCTGATTGCATTGCCAATCCGTTCACGGTCCCTTTGGCTGAGTACTCCGCCCAGGCCGAGCCTGACAGGTACCCCCTGACGACGCACTCAATAGAGATCCTCTCAGCCCTGCGGACGATCATCGAACGGTTCGCCAACCCCACCGGAAAGTCGCTACCTTTGCGGCTGTGAACTTTCAGTTGCCCCGCGTCTTTGACTACTTCCAGCAGATGATTCGGCACGATGTGCGCCGTCTTGTTGAACCAGAAGGCTGAGATGAGGTTGAGCACCGCCCCCTTATCCGGAATGCCGCAGGGCAGCACCACATCAAATGCGGATATGCGATCGGTGGCCACAATCAGTAGTCTGTCGCCAAGCTCATAGTTGTCCCGCACCTTGCCGCGGTGCAGCAGCGGTAGAGGCAGGCTGGTTTCCAGCAGAACTGACATACAGACACCACGAGAGTAGAGCTTCCCGGTTGGTTGGAAAGTCTAACACATCGCAAACGTGCGCGGCAACCTCCGGAGGTGCAGGAGGAGACTCCTTGCCAGGCGTCTGAGGGTATTACATGAGGCGATTAATTAATCGACCCTACAGGTGGCTGGACTACGGACCTTGCATACGGCCCGCAACAGACAACCTGGATTCCCGCCTCCGTGGGGATGACATGACATGGGGCGTGGAGAGGGGCATTGCCCCCCTGCGTCTTTCTCTAGTCATCTGCCATGGCTGGAGGATCCCAGGGGGTTCAGAGCCACAATTGTTGTCAGAGAGCGCCTTTTCAGCTATAATCCGAGGCTGTTGGGGAATCGTCTAGCGGTAGGACAGCGGACTCTGGATCCGTTAGCCCAGGTTCGAATCCTGGTTCCCCAGCCATCACCCCTGATGCCAATCCAAGACTCTCCACCAGTCAAGCAACCCATACAACCTGGCCGGCCGATGAGTTGAAGCTGTCTCACAACCCTCTTTCAACCCCCTTGATCCCCACTCCTGGGGAATGGTTAAGAACAAAGAGGGGCTATCACAGTTTCCTCAGGGCCCCGTCATCCATGCTTGCCACCCACACGTAGGCGCCATCGAAGGCCAGAACACCCGGAGAAGGCAAGGGGTAGGTGTCAATCGTAGCCCCATCTGTCGCCGAAAGCTTGGTGATCATGCTGCCGTCAACACTGGCGACCCATATAGAAAGGCCATCGAAAACCAGACTCACCGGCCCTTTCGCCACTGCATATGTACCCAGCAATTCGCCGTCGGAAGCCTCCAGTCTCTTCACCTTATTGTCTCCGTACAGCGCCACCCACACACTGGTGCCATCAAAAACCAGCCCGCTGGGATTCGCCCCCACCTTGATTCTCCTTTGTATGCTACCGTCTGAAGCCTGCACCTTGACCACTTCACCATCGTCGTAGTTGGCCACCCAGATGTTGCTCCCATCGAAGGCCAGTGCAGACGGGCAGTTGCCAACTTCGTAGCTGCCTACAACAGAGCCATCCGAAGCTCTCACCTTCATCAGATTGCAGCTAACGGAGTTGGCCACCCAGATGCAGCTCCCATCAAAGACAACGTCACTCGGGCCCTCACCTACGGCATAGCTCGCCGTGACGCTTCCATCTGACGCGCTGACCCTGTCTATCGTACCTCCAAATTCATCATAGCTGGCCACCCATACATTCAAGCCATCGAAAGCTAACGCAGACGGGTTGGTTCCAACAGGATAGGTGTCTACTATCAGCCCATCCGAAGCCCTGACCTTCGCTACCACGCCAGACGCATCAGCAGCCCAGATGTGCAGCCCATCGAACACCATATCGGTGGGATACAAGCCGATGGCGATGTTGTCACCGGTCTGAATACACTCGTACCAGCGTTGCAGAGCAATCTGCGTCGGACTGTAGCCCAACCCCGGTGGTCCCGCCGGGCCTTGCGGCCCTTCCTCATTCGATCTCAGCCAGGTGCATCCGCTGGAAAGCATGCACCAGACAAGCAGTATCAGCATAAGAACGTAGCTGACGTATCGTAGCGGTTTCATCTCTTCACCCCCAAAACCGAAATCGGCCTGCTGCCACCTTAAGGCACGCCTGCCAGATTGTATCAGATGGGCTAGGCTCATACCAGCACCGCGCATACCAAGGAGAACGCCTGCCGCCGCGTCACCGGTTTGAGCACAGATTGACAGCCGACTATCTGTATGGTACACTCCAGCACACAAAGGCGGCGCCGACGGGGGGCTTTCCACAGCAGTACGGCGTCAGCCCAAAGGGGGGTGTCATGCGTCAGTTGCGATTTTCCGCGCTGTCGATTCTTCTGTGTGTCTCTATCATATCTGCTTTGGCGTTGACAGCTCTTCCACTGAATAACCTAGCAGTGGCCGCCACCACTTGGTACGTGGACGACTCCGGCGGTGCCGATTTCACCACCATCCAGGCAGCGGTGTCTGCAGCCGCTAACGGAGATACTATTATGGTGGCCGCTGGCACTTATACTGAGGCGGTATCCACCTCGAAGACCCTCACTTTTAAAGGTGCGCGGTTTGGGGTTGACGCCCGCTACCGCACCGGCGCCGAATCAATCTGGGTTGTACCTTCCCCGGACACACCCTCCGCCCTCCACGCCACCACCGCGACAGGGGCGATCATCGTCGATGGCTTCAAGTTCATCGGCGGCCCCGCCTGCGTCAGTCTGGAGCGGGCTACGGCTGTCTTCAACAACAACATCGTCGAGGTCCCAGCCGACTGCACTGGACCTCTGAAAATATACTACCTCGTTAGAATCTCCAATGCCGGATCGGTGACCATCCAACACAACGACATATCGGCCACTAAGGCGCCCTCCAGTCTCGTGGTAGCCTGTGTAGACGTCAAGATCTCAACTGACCCCGGCACCGTCCTGGTGGATGGCAACCGACTGCATAACGCCGAGGAATGTGGCGGCTTCCTTTTCGAAAAGGGCACCAACCAGGGGATCATGACCTTCACCAACAACGAGGTGTATGACAACGCAGGAGACGGAGTCAGCATCATTGGCAAGTTCGACTCCCTGACAGCGACGTACAATTCCTTCCACGACAACGCGTGGTGCGGAATGCTCATCGACTACACCGGCACCCAGCCAGGCACGGTAGACATCCATAATTGCGATATCTATGGCAATGGGCTATACGGTCTGTTCAACGCTACTACGTCCGGCAGCCTCACCATTGACGCCGCGGAGAACTTCTGGGGAGATGGCACGGAGGACTACCCTTACAGCGAATTAGGGGCCGCATTCGGCTCCGAGATCAGCGGCGTGACCACGGACCCGTTGCCCGGGCCTGCATGTGCGCCATCGGTAACCACCAACGATGCCACCAACATAGCCACCACCTCGGCCAGGCTTAACGGCAACCTGACTTCTTTGGGTACAGACAGCAGTGTCACGGTATCGGTTGTCTGGGGGATGAGCCCGGGTTCATATCCTAACGAGACCACCGGCCAGGTCAAGACCAGCACCGGAACCTTCTACTCCGACCTGAGCAGCCTTACGCCGGGCACCACCTACTATTTCAAGGCCAAGGCTGTAGGCAATGGCACCATATATGGGACTGAGATGACCTTCACAACGGCGACTCTGCCTTCCGTCACCACCAACGATGCCACCAACATAGCCACCACCTCAGCCAGGCTTAACGGCAACCTGTCTTCTCTGGGATCAGCCACCAGCGTCACAGTATCGTTTGTCTGGGGAACAAGCTCCGGTTCATATCCCAACGAGACCCCCGACCAGATCAAGACCAGCTCCGGGACCTTCTACTCCGACTTGAGCAGCCTCACCCCAGGCGTCACCTACTACTACAAGACTAAGGCCGTGGGCAGTGGCACCAGCTACGGCGCCGAGAAGAGCTTCACCACCACGACAGCCAACCCGCCTTCGGTGACCACCAACGCCGCCAGCAACATAGCCACTACCACAGCCAGGCTCAACTGTAACCTGACTTCTCTGGGATCAGCCAGCAGCGTCACAGTATCGTTTGTCTGGGGGACAAGTCCAAGCTCACGCACTTTCGAGACCACCACCCAAGTGCTGACCGCCACCGGAACCTGCTACTTCGATCTGGACGGCCTCATTCCCGGCAGCACATATTGCTACGAGGCCAAGGCCGTAGGCGACGGCACCAGCTATGGCGAGGAGAATAGTTTCGCTACTACGTGCGTTCCACCTTCGGTGACCACCAACGCCGCCAGCAGCATAGCCGCTTCGTCAGCCAGGCTTAACGCTAACCTCACCTCTCTAGGCACAGCCAGCAGCGTCACAGTGTCTTTCGTCTGGGGAACGAGCTCTGGCGTATACCCCTACGAGACAACCGGCCAGCTTGTGACTGCCCCCGGAACCTTCTTCTTCGATCTGGACGGCCTAACTCCCGGCACCACCTACTACTACAGCGCCCGGGCTATGGGCGACGGCGCTAGCTATGGCGCCGAGAAGGCCTTCACTACTACTACCGCGACCACCCCACCCTCCGTGACTACCAATGATGCCACCAGCGTTGCCAGTACCTCGTCCAGACTCAACGGGAACCTCACTTCCATGGGCAGCGCCAGCAGCGTAGCAGTGTCCTTTGAATGGGGTACCAGTTCCGGGTCATATCCCCACGAGACCACCGTCCAGAACAGGACTGGCACGGGAACCTTCTACTCTGACCTGGGCAGCCTCACTCCCAGTACCACCTACTACTACCGCACCAAGGCCGTGGGCGACGGCACCGGCTATGGCACCGAGAAGACTTTCACCACCGCGAGCGGGACCGCCCCCTCCTATCCCGGCACAGGGTGGTATGAGCAGTTCACCGGCTACCTTCCGTCACCTTCAATCGGTCAAGTCTATGGGGACAACCGACTGTGTCAGACCTTCACCCCGTCTCAATCCCATTCCTTCGACCAGGTGTCGCTCTTGCTCTACAGAGTCGGCAGTCGGAACTACACCGTTACCGTAGCCCTGTATGCCACTGACAGCAATCACCAACCCGTGGAACCGGCGCTGTGCAGCACCAGCACATCTTTCTTGTCCTTGCCCAGATCCATCACTACCTGGCGCGCCTTCGTATTCACTACCGCTTATGAGTTATCGGCCGGGACCGAGTATGCCATAGTGATATCCGCCAGCGGGGGCACCTCCTCGAGCCGAGTCAACCTCCGCACCTATGCTGCCAATGTCTACAGCGGCGGCCAAATGGGCACCTCCAGCGATGCCGGACTCACTTGGCATATGAACCCCGATGCCGACATGGCCTTCAAGGAAGGACAAGGCTTCATCTATGAATCCCAGCCTGCCAGCATCCCGGGAATGCGGGTCTACGGCCAGGAACAGGCGTACCAGACCTTCACTCCCTCACGGGATCACTATTTCAACATCGCGTCACTCAGCCTCTACAAGATAGGCAGACCCACCTACAGCGTGACCATAGCCCTGCACAGCGTGGATGCCAACAACCAGCCGGTACAACCCGCGCTGTGCAGTACATCCTTCCTGGCCTCAGCATTGACTGCCAAGGCAACATGGCGTACGTACGTATTCCCTGCCGGCTACCCAGTATCCGCCGGAACCTGCTATGCCCTGGTGATATCGGCCAGCGGCAGCAATGGCTACGTCATCGTTAGCACTAACACCACCGGCGGCTACGACGGAGGCGAGTGCGGCTCATCACCTGATGGCGGCACTACCTGGCAAGCGCTTGCCGGTCCCGATCTGGCTTTCCGGGAAGGCGACTACGCCTGGTATACGGCCTCCGGCTCCTCCAACTCCTCGGCCTACGTTTACGGTCAGAACCGGCTGTGCCAGACCTTCACCCCTTCAGTTTCGCACTACTTCGACTATGTGTCTCTCTCTATGTATACAATCGGCACTCCCACCTACACCGTGACCGTCTCTCTGCACAACGTGGACGAGGACCACCAACCGACAGGGTCTGCCCTGTGCAGCACCACCTTCGCCGCCTCATCCCTGACCACACCCAAGCCGACATGGAAGACCTACCCCTGGTATGAGTTCCGCTTCCCCACCGGCTACCAATTGTCGCAGGATACCGAGTACGTTCTGGTAGTCTCCGGCAACGGCGGTGACGCCGCTAACAGTGTTGTCGTCCGCTACTACTCCGGGAATCGCTACCTCCGCGGTCAGCGCGGATCATCGGCCGATGGCGGAGCGTCCTGGCAGATGCTTACGAATCAGGACATGGCCTTCATCGAAGGCGGGTCTCACGCTGCGGCACAGGCGGGGTCCGGCTGGTACGATCAATTCACCGGCTATGCACCATCACCCTCCAATACCTATGTCTATGACCAGAACCACTCATGTCAGACCTTCACCGCATCCGAATCCTACTACTTCGACTCCGTGTCCCTCTGGCTGCAAAGGACAGGCAGTCTCAATTACACCGTCACCATAGCCCTGTATGCCACTGACGGCAATCACCAGCCGACGGGGTCTGCCCTATGCAGCACCAGTTTCGCCAAATCAACCTTGCCCCTGTGGGCTACCACCTGGCGTACATATGCATTCACCACCGGCTACCAGCTATCAGCGGGGACCGAGTATGCCCTGGTCATCTCCGCCAATGGAGGCAACCTCTCCAACAGAGTCAACGTCCGCACCTATGCCGCCAACGGCTACAGCGGCGGCCGACTGGGCACTTCCAGCGACGCCGGACAAACCTGGCAGATGGATGCTGGCGGCGACATGGCCTTCAAGGCCGGACAGGGCAACTGGCGTGAATCGCAGTTCTCAGCCACCCCCGGCGTGTTCGTCTATGACCAGAGCCAAGTCTGCCAAACCTTTACTCCATCCAGGGACCACTACTTTAACCTCGTGTCCCTCTACCTGTACAGGTGGGGTAATCCCACTTACACCGTGACCGTATCCCTGCACAGTGTTGACGCCAACGACGAGCCGGTGCAACCGGCCCTGTGCAGCACCACCTTCGCAGCCTCATCCCTGCCCAGAACAGCCGCCTGGCGTACTTATCTCTTCGCAGCCGGCTACGAGGTATCGGCCGGAACCCAGTACGCCCTGGTGATATCCGGCAGCGGCAGCAATGGCTACGTCGTCGCCGGATCCAACACTGCCGGCGGCCATAGCGGCGGCGCGTGCAGCCTCTCCGCCGACGGCGGCGCCTCCTGGCAGGCACTGTCCGGCCCTGACCTGGCCTTCAAGGAGGGCGATTACCCCTGGTATACGGTCTTTGGTTCCTCCAACGCCTTCGCCACCCTCCACGGCCAGAATCAACTCTGCCAGACATTCACTCCCTCGAAGTCCCACTACTTCGACTATCTGTCCCTTTGCCTGTACAAGGTCGGCACTCCCCTCTACAACGTGACCATCTCCGTGTACAACGTGGATGAGAACCACCAGCCAACAGGGTCTGCACTGTGCAGCACTACCTTTGCCGCCTCATCTCTGACCCTGCCGAAACCTTCCTACAGAGCATACCCGTGGTACGAATTCCGCTTCCCCACCGGCTGTCAACTCTACCAGGGCACCGAGTACGCCTTGGTGCTGTCGGCCAGCGGCGGTGACGCCGCCAACACTGTCACCGTACGCATCTCCAACAAGAACTCCTACGTCGGTGGTCAGCGCGGGACCTCAGCCGACGGCGGAGCGACCTGGCAGATGCTGGCCACTCAAGACATGACCTTCATCGAAGGAGGTACGGCCTAGCCCCAAAACCCGTTTCTCAGTCCACACATCTAGAGCATCCTCCCGGAGTAGCAGAACGGGAGGATGCTGGACATATCCCTACTGCCTGTCTGTCAGCCGCTTCGGTTTGCCGATGGCCGAGTTGTCCGCCTCAGAGCTCAGGGCCTGCACAGACCGTTGACATCCATATGCCTTTATGCCGTACCCACCCATGGAAACAGCAGAGGCCACCCCTGCATCCCTCCCGCAACACTATCTCCATCTGGCAGAGGAGCGCCAGCATTCACCCGCCGCGGAAGCCAATCGGCCACCGCATTCTCAGACCACATCAAACGCCGCGAACAGTACCAGGACCACGACAATGCCGGCAGAAATGCCCAGCAGGAAGCTCCACCCATCTACGCGCATCTGCGAACCCCAGAAGCACCTTCCGCTGCTCGCTGCCAGCGCACAACGCTGGACTCCGCAACAGCCCCATCGTCAGTCCACGATAACATCGCAATATGAAGCATGTGTCCCACCATGAGTTAGTCAGCATGTCAACACCCGTCCCTCATCTGAGACGCACTTGAGACATCCCTGCCACGGAAATGTAACACCCGCGACATATGCGCCCTCTTCCGCAGCACGCTCACATGGCGAAACGTCTGCCCAAGACCCATCAATCCAACACCACCCTATCTGCGACCTCTTTCGGACGCCCCATCCGTGAGCGCCGTGCCTGCTACAGCGTCCTTCGTCCTTCCCATGCTTTCACAGAAGAGTACCTCTGGCTTGTCCTCCATGGGGCAACAACGGTATAATCCATATGAGTGGCGCATTCGTCTAGCTGGCCTAGGACACCTCCCTCTCAAGGAGGAGATCGAGGGTTCGAATCCCTCATGCGCTACCAAATAAGCTCTTTGTGTCCCACCCCACATGACTGCCCCAGTAGCCCCGCAGCCAGCGGGTTCACATGAGATGTTGATGGGTTTCCTGTGGATACCATCCCCGGATAGTCTGAAGAAGGGGAGTATCATCTCCGATGAAGGGGTCACGGGGCGCGACAATGCCCGCCGCGTCTACACGATGCCAAGCGAGATACCCCGGAGAACACAGATCAGCAACCGCGGGCCCACGGGTGTCCTCCGGACGCCCGGTGGCAGTAGCACCCTCTGAACCTTCTTTCGTAGTCGCCGGCTTGGGTTGCAGAATTGCTGGCAAGACCGGTGCTGAAGGCCGCCCGACAAGTTCCGCAAGGAGATGATTGGATGAGGACTTCAATCACCAAGAGGAAGGGCGGACATCTCTGCCCACCCTTGGCAACTGCGCCCCCCACCAGAAGCTGTACCACTGTTGAGGCAAGACACGCTACTGCTGCCCTCTCCTAGGTTTGCCTCCTGCGTCTCAACAGACTCAGGCCCATGACACCTGCTACGCCAACCAGACCTACGCCAAGAAGAACAACCGTCGGAAGATCGGGTATGGGATCAACAGGTTCTGCACCGAAGTAGTAGCCGGGGTCGGTATCACTGACACCCTGGTCAGTGGTGACACTGCCCGTGTTGGTATGCTGTCCGGCTTCCGCAAC
>JAFGCL010000026.1 GCA_016932645.1 Dehalococcoidia bacterium
GGCGCAGCGCCCCAAGGCGCCCGATGAGTTGGTGCGCCAGATCGGCCGCGTGCGGGACGTGGTGAAGGCCTTCAACGTACCGATCTTTGAGATGGACGGCTACGAAGCGGACGACATCCTGGGCACGATCGTCCGCCAAGCCACGGCTGATGGGATGGACACCGTCATTGTCACCGGCGACAACGACGAACTGCAGCTTGTCTCCGACAAAGCGAAGGTCCTGCTTCCTCAGAGAGGCTTTGTTGAATCCGCTTTGTATGATGTGGCGTCTGTCAACGCAAAGTACGGCATAACTCCGGAGCAGATCCCGGATCTGAAGGGACTGAAGGGTGATCCCTCGGACAACATCCCGGGTGTCCCCGGCGTTGGTGATAAAACGGCTGTGAGGCTGATCCAGCAATTCGGCGGCATTGAGGGCATATACGAGCACATTAGTGAGGTGACTCCGGACAAGCTCCGGGAGACCCTGATAGCTCAGGAGTCGCAGGCGAGGCAGAGCAAGAGACTGGCTACCATCATTACCGATGTGCCCATCAAGTTCGACCTGGAGAGTTGCCGGGCCGGCACGTATGACCGCGACGCGGTGGTCCAGCTGTTCCGCGAACTCGAGTTCTTCAAGGTGCTGAACAGGCTGCCTGACTTCGGAGGAGTGAACGGCGAGGCGTCGGCCAGCGAGGCCTTGGCCGATAGCAAGTATTCCCTGCTGGACACCGCAGCGGCCCTGGAGCAAGCGTTGGCCAAGCTGGCTGGATCCAAGTCCTTGATTGTCCGCGTGGTGGCCGAACGCCGGGAGCAGGGCAGGGCAGAAGTGCTTGGGTTAGCCCTGGGAATCCCGTCCGATGAGGTGTTCTACCTTGCTTTCGGCAGCGCAGAGCTGGACTTGCAGCATGCGCTGGTGAGACTGCGGCCTCTCCTGGCTGACGAACGGGTGGCCAAACTGGCTCACGATGGCAAGGACGCCATCAAGGTGCTTGCTGAACAAGGTGTGGAACTGCGCCTACTGGAGTTCGATACCATGATTGCGGCCTATCTCCTGGGAGAGAAGGCAGCGGAGCTTCCGGCACTGGCTCTCAGCAAGCTGGGTGTGGAGATAGCAGTGCCGGAGCGGCCGACCGTGAAGCGGAGCCTCTTCACGGAGGTGAACGTCGCGGAGAGGGCCGGTAATGCCTGTGCTGAAGTCAGGGCCATAGACAGGCTGCGCCCTTTGTTGCAGAGCGAGCTGGAACAGCAAGGGCTGATTAGGCTCTTCACCGAGGTGGAGATGCCCTTGGTGGCGGTACTGGCGGGCATGGAGAGAAACGGCGTGGCCCTGGACAAGAGCCTCTTCAAGGAGATGTCGCAAAGCCTGGGCCGGCAGTTGACGTCGCTCGAGAATCAGATCTTTGCCTTTGCCGGTCATCGTTTCAACATCAATTCGCCTCAGCAGTTGGGCACAGTGCTGTTCGGTGAACTGAAGCTCCCCGGCGCAAGGAAGACCAAGAGCGGCTATTCCACGGATGCCTCAGTTCTGGAAGGCCTCAAGGCGTCCTTCCCTATCATCAAGCTGATACTGGAATACCGGCAGCTCGCCAAACTGCGGTCCACTTATATCGATGCCTTGCCGTCCCTCGTCGATCCCGGGACAGGCCGGCTGCACACCACCTTCAACCAGGCGGCTACAGCCACCGGGCGCCTCTCTTCCAGCGAACCCAACATGCAGAACATCCCGATCCGCGGGGAACTGGGCAAGCAGGTGCGAACTGCCTTCGTGGCGGCTCCGTCTTGTGTTCTGGTGAGCGCGGATTACTCCCAGATCGAGTTGCGCATTCTGGCCCATCTCTCCCAGGACGAGCGGCTGTTGACAGCCTTCCGGGAGGATAAGGATATCCATGCCGCTACGGCTTCAGAGGTGTTCGGCGTGCCCATGACCGGGGTCACTCCTGACATGCGCCGCATGGCCAAGGTAGTGAACTTTGGTATCATCTACGGTATGAGCGACTACGGACTGGAGCAGGCTACCGAGCTGTCACGCGACCAGGCGGCGCAGTTCATCGCCGCCTACTTCCAGAGGTATCCAGGCGTGAAGAGCTACCTGGAATCCACCAAACGGAAAGCCAGGGAGAGGGGCTACGTGGAGACGGTGATGGGCCGGAGGCGCTACATCCCGGACCTGGACTCAGGCAACCGGCAGGTGAGGGAAGCGGCGGAGCGGATGGCCATCAACATGCCTGTCCAGGGCACGGCGGCGGATATCATCAAGGTGGCCATGGTCAATCTACAGAAGGAGATTGACCGGCGCGGTTTGAAGAGCCGGCTGATTCTTCAGGTTCATGACGATCTGCTGCTGGAATCGCCTCTGGAGGAGGTGAAAGAGGCCAGGACGCTGCTCAGAGAAATCATGTCTGGAGCCATGCGGCTGAGTGTTCCGCTGAAGGTCGACGTCAAGGTCGGACGGAACTGGGGCGATATGGAAACGGATGGCAACACAGCTGACGCCCCAACCCCGAACTTGCCCAGGCCCAACATCCAGATGCCGCTTCTCTGACTGAGCGGCGCTGACGTCTTCTGCTTCGCGACACCGAACACCCCAGTCATTGAAGGTCATCCGCCCCCGTGCTAATATCGTGAATTGACTGTGAGGCTACTCCCGGAGGCTTGACAGGGAAGGAGCAGATGGTCGACACGAAGATACTCGTCGTGGATGATGAGGAGGGCATTCGCCTGATGGTTCGCCGGATGCTGGGCGAGGACTACACTATTATTGAGGCGGCGGACGGAGAAGAGGCGGTGAAGTTGACGCAGCTGCACAGGCCGAGCCTTGTCCTCATGGACATATTGATGCCGGGCAAAGACGGCTACTCTGCATGCCACGAAATCAAGACAGACTCTGAGACCAGGTCTATCCCTGTAGTCATGGTCTCCGCCATCGGCCACAAGCTCAATGAGAAGCTAAGTGCCGAAGTGGGCGCTGATGGATACATCACCAAGCCTTTCAGCGTGGAAGGGTTGCTGGAAGCTATCAACAGGTATGTACCGGGCCCGGCCTAGGTTTCCATGCCGACGCCGGGCCCGCCTCCGGTGGGGGTGCGATTCCGCAGACACTGCGTATGACAGTCAGGATCCGATTCGTTTGCGCTGAGAGTTGGGGCGTACAGAGGGGAGGAGCCTCTTTCCTGCTCAGAATCCACACCGCCGTATGTCATCCGTGACTCAAGAAAGGAGACAGAATGACTGGCGATGCATCCAAAGCCAAGGCTGATTTCGCCGAACTCTTCGACAAGAGGACAAAGGAGGTCTTTACCTCAGAGGCCAATCGGGTCAGAGCGGGAGAGTTGGCATACGAGTACTACAAGAAGTCCTTTGGCTGCTCCCAGTCGCTGTTTCAGGCCTTTCAGGATGTTCTGGAGATCAAGGATGACTTCTGGTTCAAGGCCATAGCTGGTCTCCAGGGTGGCGGAAGCTGCGGGCTGACCTGTGGCGCTCTGACTGCGGGTTTCGTGCTCATCAGTGCCAGGGTGGGGCGGACGGGCATCGATCAGGGACTGGAGGCCATCCTTCCGGCCTTCGAACCCTGCCATCAGTTGACCCTCTGGTTCAAGCCGATGTTCAAGAGCACCGTTTGCTCGGAAATCACCGGGGTCAACTGGTTTGACATGAACGACGTGGTCAATCACTATCTCGGCCCGAAGGGGCCCGAGACCATCGAGAAGTGCGCCGTGCTGACGGGGACTACGGCCGCCAGGGTGGCGGAGATACTTGCTGGCCTATAGGCGGGTTAGGAGATGCAAGGCTTGTCCTGCCAGGCGTTGAAAAGAACTCATTCATACACTCTGGATGATGGACCCGAATCATGAGACTCGCTGTGCTCACTGACACTCACGTTGGATCGATTCAGGAGCTGCCAGCCCCGATGCTGAACGCGCTGGCTGATGTGGACCTTATCGTCCATGCCGGCGATTTCACAGAGACGGCGGTTCTTGAAGGGCTTAGAACGCTGGGAGAGGTGAAGGCTGTCTGCGGCAACATGGACTCCACGGCGATCAAGATGGCTCTGCCACGCAGAGAACTACTTGTGGCTGAAGGAAAGAAGATCGGGATTGTTCATGGTTCGGGCGTGCCATGGGGAATAGCAGGCCGCGTGCGGGGCGAGTTCGACGATGTGGACGTCATCGTCTTCGGCCATTCTCACACGTCGTGCAATGAGCGCATCAGAGGCGCCCTGATGTTCAATCCAGGGCGCTGTCGCGATTCCTATGGCCTGCTAACGATTGCAGACGACGTAAGCGCAGAGATCATCCGGATCTGACCCGAATTCCCACCGCCCTGATCCTGTTGTGAGGATGGCTCCGCGACCCCGTTCGGGCGGTAGCTTACAGCCTGGCTGGGGGCTGAAGCCTGCCGATAGACCATGTGACGGAGCGGCCGAGGTTTGTGATAGGCTGCTGCCCCCGTCCCCGGTCGGGCGCGGTTGGCCGGCTCCAGCGGCATGGCAGCAAAGGCCGCTTTGTCGCCTCTCCCAGGCGGGTGTCGCTGAGCGCACCGCCGTCTCTTCTGATGGTCCAACTGCGGTGATGCGGCGTCTCGTTCGTGCCCCTGTTGATGTAGCGATTTTGTGACTCTGCAGAGACCGCTTGAGAGGCTCGGGTGAATGGGCAATGCTAGACTCTTAGGGTTAAAGCTTGAAGTGCAGATCCATCTGAGCATCAGGAGAAGGGGGACGGTTGTTGGTATGACTGGACAGACGAGGCTACTGGCGGCACCGCGCTCTCTGGCCGAGGTTGGTGGGTCGCAGGCGCTCGTGGGATGTCCCACGGTGACCAGGGCAGTTGGGAGAAGTGCGACCGATTCCGAGGCATTCTGGTACACCGCCTGGGATTGGGATACCCAGGCGATCTGGACAACTGTCAGAGGTTTCTTCGATGCCTACAACTCAGGATGCTATGAGAAATGCCTGGGCTATGTGTCTCAGGATGCAGTGAGGAAGGACACGGGCAGGGTGATAGACCTGCTGAAACAGGCGAAGTCTCACAGCGAATATGTCAGTGTTGAAGCCATCACCGATTTGATAATCGCTGGTTCAAGAGCCAACGGCACTGTCGACCGGATTATCAGCAGTAAAGTCACCAGGCAGAACATGAGCTTCGTTAAAGAGAGCGGTTCCTGGAGGATATCCTGGCCTGTTCTCTGGAACGACGACGGATATGTGGTAAGAGACTAGGTTGGGAAGGAGAGGGGAACGGCTGTCGCTATGGGCATGAGCGCGCCAACAGGCTTGGTCAAGGCAACTCCTCCAGAGGAGGTGGGAGTTGAATACGGCCGAGCCGGATCGATGACCGGCCGGGGCGATGCTCTGCCGTTCTCTCGCGGGTACATCAGCGGACGAGAATGCTTCAACTGTGCCTCTCAGATGAGCAGAGGAGAGAATGGCGGAACGCTAGCTCTGCTGGGATCGGCGAGGTCCGTCACCGGCAACGCCAGATTGAGGTGCATGCAGAACGTGCCCATGGCCGGGTCAAGGGCAAGCGCCGACGCGGCCCTGATTCCCGGGCAACGGGACAGCTGGGGGCGCTTTCCCCACCGCACCAACGATTCCGGGAAGAACGAGACAGGAAATGGAGGGACGTGATGGCTGTCGATACTTCGACCAAGCCTGAGAGCTACTGGGGAGTCTCCCAAGGCTCTGTCTGGTTGTCGACTGAGAAGGCTGGTAGCCCGAGCGGGGCTGGGTCCGGATCTGAGGTGCAGGGGTGGAATGACGCCTGCGTCGCCGCGTTTCTGTTTAATGTCGAGTGCAACGACAGCTACATCGCGGCATTTCTCCTGAACCTGCGCAGTGGTCGCCGGGCCTAGTACCGGTCCGGACGTGGAGGTTCGCTGGTTGGTGGCGGGGTGACAAGCCTGAGTACGAGACGAAGCTGAATAGCAGGTTAGAAGAGAGGTTGCTCTGCTTGACGCAGTTCGGGACTCGAGTCCGGCCTTCAGCCTGGTGATGAAAGTGCGCGGGACATCCCTGGAGGGGACGTCCCGCTTCTATGTTCTATCCGGCAAGTGAGACTGGTCTTGACTCTCAGGAATCCCTCCCACTGCTCTCACGTTCTCCTGAGGCCGCTTCTAGGCCAAGCTTATCGACAGACCCTCTCACTTATTTGCTCTTCCGGATTGATCTTCAGTTCCAGTTGCCTGGTTCTCCAACAGGGCCAATCATCAACAGATTTGCCGGTGCGGCCTTATCTGGTTCGTGACATTCTTCATTGACCATACCTGCCTGATTACAGACGTTGACCCACTGGCGGTGGCCTGGCAGAAGGCTTTCTCCGCAGAGACTCTGATTGACTGACATTTCTCATTCCGCTCCTCCTGAAATCGCATCGCGGAGTAGGATAGTAGCAGGCTTGTGTTAGAATCACGCTTGAGAAATGCTAGAATTGCGTTAGAAACACGATGATGCTGTAGTCACACGTGCTCAGTCTGTCGCGCCAAGGCGACAGCATTCTCAAATCAATCCCTGGGAGGCGCAACAGATGTCAAGCGGGACTTGTCGGGTGATCGGCACGATAAAGCGTGTCAAAGGAGCTTGCACCATTGGACACAAGGTGGGAGACCAGTTCGAGTTGAGCGGTTATTCTTCGGGCGGCCTCTGTGGATACTTCTATCATGACATCTTCCCCTTCATCATTATGTTGGAGTATGGAGGGGGCTTCCCCTGGGGAAACCCTGATGTGATGCAGTGGGAGTGTATAGACAAGGCGAATGCAGTGACGATCGAGTTGCGCCGAGTCAAAGAGTAGTCCGGGTTGAGCGGCCCCGTCCCAATTCCACCTCCTGTAACTTGGCGTCCAACGCAGGTACCCCGGGACTTTTGGCGCTCCGTGGGAATACGTAAGGGTCATTGGTGAGGGTTCTGTGAGGTGGCACTGCAGTCCGTGCCGCAGAGGAGCGTGGCGAACGCAGAATCTGTCGCATGAACCTGAGGCCCGACATGATGCCAAATCAAGGTAGTCCACGGGGGTGGCTAAGTAGTCCGACACATCGGAAATACGGTTTTCGGGAGGGCAGAATACGTAGCCCAATGGATACATAATTCCGCTGCATTGTGTCATGCTTATGACTGCGTTGGTGAAGTTGGGGATTGAGAAGAACGCACGTCGAACGCAGAGGCGCGTAGGCAAGCGGAACGGTTTCGACCCTGGCAGATGAGGTTCTTGAAAGACTGGCGCGAAATCGACAGCGGCAAAGGAGGAATTCCATGGCGACTGAAGAAGCAAGAAGATCAACGAGCTACGGCAGCATCGTGAGCAATCTGTTGGCGCTTAGGGACGAGGTGCGGGAGACCAGCCATGGAGAGGCCGAGGCGATAGAGCGGATAGTATCCGATGTCATGGCCCTGCAATTGCACGACGGCTACGTCAGCCAGAAGTCCATTGCCTGCGCTCGCAACTGACTTGGTGCCAAATGCAGATACACATTCTTCTTGAGGAAGGGGTAAGCCAAAATGTTGCGGTTACTGAATGCTTTCACGGCTCTTCTGTTCGGATCAGGCATACTGGTATTGGCTGTGGGCCTGTTTGATGATGCCTATAGTTGGGGCTTGGGGGTTGTCGGGCTGGTCACGCTGTGGGTGCTCGCGTTCTCTTTGCGAGTATATGTGACCACCAGGGATGATGATGAGGAGCTTGGCTACTCCCGGAGAGAGGTACGTCGCTAGGGTCCGCGGATTTCACTCGTTGTGCTGATGCGAGTACCTGTCACAAGTTAGTCTCACTCTCGGCATGCCCACAGGTTCACTTGGGGGCCGGTTCATAAGGACCGACCCCCGGGTCGTTTTTTGGCGCCTTTGTTGTGTCCGAAAGTGTTTTATCGTACACTTCGAGCGGAAGGTACTCCGGATATGCCGATGGATGGAGCCGAGAGGAGCAAGCGCAGAGAGAATGTGCCCCTCGATGAGTATAAGGAGACATGTCCTCGTTGTGGGGGAAGGGGCTTGGTCGTCTGTCCGGAGTGTGGGGGCACGGGGGAGTCCCGCAACTCGTCGTGGTCGGTTACCGGCCCGTGCACTCGATGTGAGCGTCTGTTGTTCAAGGGATTCCTGCTCTGCCCGAAGTGCAAGGGGCTAGGCCGACTACGCGTTCAACAGGCGCCCGGCTGAAGCACCCGTCCTGGCTCTCATTCTCGGACTCTTCCCCAACTGACCCTGCTAAGATCGTCGGCACGTCTGAGAAACCGAGTCGGCTCCAACGATGGCCTTGCTGGTACATGCCTGCTGTTTGCTTTGGCGCTGCGCTACCTCGACTCCCGACAGAATGCCCAGTGCCACCGGAACAAGGGGCTGATTGGGGACTTCACCCACGTGTGAGTCGAGATCAGGATGCTATAATTCCACATGATGAATCTGCCCGGGGTCTCGAAGCTCGGGTTCATACTGGCGAGAGTGGGCAAGGAGGCGCAGTGACCAAGGCGGAGACTTATGCAATACTCAAGCAGGCTTTCGGACTGGATGGCGTGTTGAAGAAGTACGAGTCCATGGCACCGCTGGATGGATTGAAGGAGTCCCTGAAGTACTGGGATTGGGCGAAAGAGATGCAGGAGAAGGCTCCCTCAGACGGCCGGTGGGGGGAATACGAGAACGAAAAGACGTTGGCCTATGTCTTGATGGGCATGTTTTGTTGGCGGCTTCTAGGACACGAGGACTATCCCTCTCTTCCTGATGCCAGCCCGGACGTCTGTATGGATTCGCACGCGTACCTCTGCCTGTGGTCCAGGAGCCTGATTCTGGACCACGTTCACCAGTGGATGAACCGTGGGGGTACACCCGTGTGCGGGGTCTGCGGCGAGCAGCGGTTTGACCCGCAGCCGATGGTGGACAGGGCTCGCCGGATGCTGAAGGAAAAGGGCGGTTGATCGTGTTGGCAGGGTGTGGTTGCAAGGAGACAAAACCGTGAAAAGAATCCCGGCAAGCTGGCTAAACAGCTACTCCTATTGTGAGTATCAGATATATCTGGAGCATGGTCGGGGGACAACGCCGGAGCCAAAGCCCGAGACCGAGGAGAGCAAGGCGGTCCAGGCTTCTCTGGAGGAGGCCTATGAGGTAGCGGCAAAGCTTGAGCTCAGCGTTGATGATGCCATGGCGAAAGCCGGGGAGGAAGGTGTCGTTGTATCTGCCAGGGGAGTGGCAGTAGAAGGGGTAGACCTTGAGGGGTGCATTGACGAGATCGTATTCATGCCTGACCGGATACTGGTGATTGACGACAAGCCTGGCGATATGGCGTGGCCAGGCAGTCGAATGCAGACTTGGGGGTACTGCGTTGCCTTTGAGGAGCAGTACCGTCCCACGCTACCGATCATGGCGGGCATTCGCAGTCAGGACACGGGCTATGAGGTCTGGGCCCAGCCGTTTGCCCAGGGCCATCGAGAAGAAGTGCAGAGGGCGATCTTCAGGATCAGGCAACTCATCGACGGAGAAGCCATACCAGTGGGGACCCGGAACCGCCGGAAGTGCAAGGCATGTCGGCTGGCCGCTGCTTGTGATGTGAGGGCAGAGTAGACGCTCACTCTGCTTGACACCTCCTCTGAATCCCATGTACGATTCCTCTGCAACAAAGAGCGGCTGACCGTTGGCTCAAGCAGAAGTCGGATCCCTGCTGTGATGGTACTGGTACGTCAAGAGGCTTCGGATGAGAGAGCTTGGCAGCAACATGACCCGCCGTGAGCTGCTTATGAGCATAAGGGGGTGATCAGTGACTACTCGCTTTCCGAAGGTGAAGAGGCCGACCAAATTCGAGCACTTCCTGAACCGGGCTGAGGTTGTCTCGGAGATGAGCACCTGCTTGAGAAGGAAGATCGGGGCGATAATTGTGAGCATGGATGGCGTTGAGCTAAGCTCGGGCTATGTCGGTTCTCCCAGAGGTACGGAGCATTGCATCGACACCGGAGTGTGTCTGCGGAGGGAGTTGAACATCGCCCCCGGCGAGCGATACGAGTTGTGCCGCAGTGTGCACGCGGAACAGAACGCCATCATCAATGCGGCTAGGACGGGCGTCAGCATAGTCGGCGGCGAGATGTATCTCTCCAGCGAAAGAAACAAGGAAGCTTACGACAGCAGCCGGGGGGAGAACGACAGGATCTACGGACCATGCATGATCTGCAAGAAGCTGATCATCAATGCTGGCATCACAAAGGTGCATATGAGGGAGAGGGGCGTGGGGGTGAAGAGCTACGATGTCAGGGAATTGAAGCAACTGCTGGCCCAGGAGGAGGACAAGATAAGGGAGAGCCTCCGGCCGAAGAAGGACAAGTAGGCAACAGCAGACATGGCTGGCCCCATGAAAGGATTGCTGCTCTCTCCCATCGAGGGAGAAGGTATCTCTGATGGAGGTGCAGGAGCAGATCTCCCGCCGCGGGCTCGGGGGTGTCCCCCAAATCCTTATTTCTGTTCTCCCAAGAGCGGGAGACAAGGGGTTGATCCCACTCAATCAGTGATCATGCTAGAGACGGAGCGTCGATGAAAGTAGTGTCGATCGTCGGGATGGCCGGTTCGGGCAAGTCCGAGGTGGCAAGAGTGTTTGAGAACGCCGGGTTTGCCAAGGTCAGATTCGGTGATATCACCGACGAAGAGGTCCAGCGAAGAGGACTCGAACTCAACGAAAGCAACGAGCGGCTTGTCCGGCAGCAGTTGAGGACAGAGCACGGCATGGCCGCTTATGCCAAGCTGAGCCTGCCCAAGATCGACCGTCTCCTGGAAGCCGGTAATGTTGTGGTGGATGGCCTTTACTCTTGGGAAGAGTGTGTCCTTATGAAGGATCGGTACGGCAAGCGTCTTGCCGTGGTTGCCGTCTGGGCTTCTCCTGAAACCAGGCACCATAGGCTGGCTAGAAGGCCCGTCAGGCCGCTGACGCGCGAAGAAGCCGCGAGCCGGGACACCGACGAAATACATAATCTGAACAAGGGTGGCCCGATTGCCATGGCGGACTTCACGATTGTCAACGAATCCTCCCTGAAAGCCCTGGAGAGGGAAACCAAGAAGGTTGTGGCTGCACTGACATGAGCATGCTCTTCATGTCACGCTCCATCTCCCAACACGGCCTTTGACCGGCCGGTCACTTAGGTGTTCTGACGTAGTCCACCAATTCTCCCCGCTCAAAGCCCATTGCCAGGAGCAACTTCTCGAATTGTTCGTTCCGAGGGAGCATCATCCGGGATGGTATCCGGCTGATCTCGCATACATCGGTGAAGGCCTTCAGAAGTGCCGGGCCTACTCCACGACCCTGATAGTCTGGATCGACGCCCATGGTGGTGACCCATCCGCTGACGGGTAGAGAGTACTCGGGACCGCCCATGGAGCCGATTATGAAGCCGATGATCTTGCCGTCGGCCTCAGCCACAAAGGACAGGGGAGGATAGTAGCCCCAGAAGTGACTACTGGCCCTTCTGCTCGCGGCCCCGGCCCATTCTCTCCCCGTGATTCTCTTGTCCACGTCATCGATACCGGCGAAATCCCTCTCCGTCATACCCCGGATCTTCAGTCCCTGAACTGGCTCCATCTGTCCACCTCCAATGCATCAGTTGTCCTCTATCATACGCCATTGTATCATGCGGACTACGGATGAGTGCCGTCCCGAACAGGAGGCACCGGTAACCGACGTTATTGGGGGAGATGTGAGCTTGGAGCCCACCTTGCGTCGCCCCCGGTGGATTGGTCCCTAGATGTTGCGGACTTTTACTATCGTCATGGGCATCCTCTTCGCAAGCTCCCTCTGCCTCTGGTGAAGACGATGCTGGCTCAACAATGAATCCAACCCGCCGTCCTCCACGAATTCGCGAAAGCACCGGAGATGGTCCTGCCCGGCCATCTGCTCAATCAATCTGGCCGCATGGCCGTAGACGTTCCCGGGATAAGGCACCTTGTAGTCCACGATAGCCAGAGTGCCGTCCTTCTTCACGACCCTTCGCATCTCCGAGAGTATTTTGTACCTGGATGCCCTTTCCTTCTCGTGCAGTCCCATGGTTATCGAGGCGTGGTCGAAGGCGCCGTCTCTGAATGGCAGATCCATGGCAACGGCTCTCTGAAAGAATGTGTTCTCCAAACCCATTCTCTTTCTGCGCTTCTCAGCGAATTCGATCATGAACGGATCGAGGTCAATTCCCCAGGAAATGATTCCCCTCCTGGCGTAGCACAGTGACTGGGCGCCCGTGCCGCAGCAGATGTCCACGACCGTATCACCTGCCTCCATTCCGCAGAAATCAGGAAGCCGGGCTCTGATGCCAGCCAGAACGCGGTCGACAGTCAAGGAATACAGCAAGGCAGACAAGCTGTTCAAGCAGCCCTCAGTTCTGTGGAGTGCCAGCCATCGACACGATGTGTGCTTTGGCGGGTGGCCTCTCGCTATCGGAGTTATTTGACATAATCTAGTTGATCCTATCCTGCACCTGGCGCCAGGATTCCGTAGTCAGGAAACTCTCCTCCGCGTTTTCTACCATGTGGACGAACTTGGCCATGGGCACGGAGAACGAAAGCGCATTTGGCGGCACATGCGGCCTAGCTGATACATCAAACATCCCGATGACTCCCCTGGGGCGGATGGCCTTCCCTTCGAGATACGGGTGTTGAATGATGGAGGAGCAGCCAGAGCCGAAAGGTGCAATGACTCCGTTTGGCTCGGATTCGTCGAAATTCGCCAGCGTGAAGAGTCCCGCGAGGACATCGGGTTCGGCGAAGAAAGTGACTACCGCCGGATCATCGGGTTTCTCCAGGAGATCCCATCTCTTGAAGACAATGAACCGCGATGGCGCTTTGAACGCTGGTGCCAGCCTCATCACCTCTTTCACCAGTTCCGGTGATTTCTTGTAGCGTTCGCCCTGGAGCTTCCCAGGGATGCCGCAGGAAAGGAAGTACTCGAAGTTGGGCATCAGCCTGTCGGCGAAACCGGCATATCTTCTGCCGCCGGGGCAACCGATGGAGTCAACATCGAAGCATAGTGAATTTCCCTTCCTGACTTCTGCCAGTGCTCCGATCAAACAGCGCAGTCCCGATGTGGGTTTGGCCTTCTCGGTGTGCCCCTGATCGTCGGTGTAGTAGAAGGTTATGGGCAACTCTGCGCCGTTGAAGTACTTGCGCCACAGGCGGCTGAAAGCATCCTTCAGCATCATGTCCATATGCCGGCCGTCCTTTCCGCGGCCGCGTCCCAGCATGTGCGGCCGCCTATTGTCACAGTATACATGCTCTCCAGAAGGCGGTTAGAGCCCGGGTGTTCAGAAGTGGGCGTGCACGGAGCTTGAGCCATCGCTGGGACGAGTCTCTTGCCTGTGCCGTTTGGTGCTGAATCCAGGAAGGGGCAAAGACGACGCGTGGGGGTGTGGATTTGCCCGAGCACGGCTCAACCGGATGAGCGCCTGTCCAAACAGGGTCACGCGATTCTCCCAGTCGGCTATGCGGGCGCCGGCTGTCTCTGTTGGCTTCTGCGTCGGAGGTAGAACCAGAAGAACAGACCGCCAGTTACGGCTGCGGCGATGATCAGAGTCACCCTGATAACCATGTCTGAATTTACTAGGCCCTCAGCTGAGTCGTGATGTCCGGCTCGATCACCCGCTGTCGAGAGGCCGCCTGGAGTCGGCAGCGTTGACCGTCTGGTTCCTGCTCCCGGTCTGTTTCCTGGAGTTGGTGCTGGGGCCTTCAGCCTGACAATGGGTTGCCTCTGGGAACGAACGGATGACTCGAAGGTGGTTCTTGACACGGTCGTGTATTTCCCTTAACAGCAGGCTGTTCTGCCGCGCTTCATCTGCAATCTTCTGGTCTGTCACATCGCGTACTATTAGCATGACCTCGTGGTCACTGTTTGCCAGGACGCTGGCCTCATAGTAAGATACGCTCCCGTCAACCGACATCTGGAACTCAAACATCTGAGTCTGTCTGGACTGGAGAGCCTTTTCTACATAGGGCATGGCCATCTGCTGTATGTGTGCTGGGATCAAGTTAATGATCTCGTCCGGCGTGCCATACTGACTGTCATGGTTGCCGGCTGCCGAGGCTGCCCTCTGTGGCCTCCTTATCTCGGAAATACTGCCTCCCTTGTCAATCCAAAACACCAAGCCTGGTATGGCCTCCACCAGGGATAGGTTCCTGGCTTCACTCTGCACCAGATCGCGGTGTGATCGTTCCTGCGACGCCAGGGTCGTATTGACTGCCTCAGCCACGGCGGCCACTTCATCCCTTCCGCCGACTGGCAAGCGCTCAGAGAGATTGCCGCTCTTGCTCACTGCCGCGACACGAGCGGCCAGGCGGCGCCACCTGGACATTACCAGGATGTCGATTCCGAGGATCAGCAGCACACTGAACAGCGCGCTGAGGCCCAAGAGCAG
Source organism: Dehalococcoidia bacterium (assembly GCA_016932645.1). Lineage (GTDB taxonomy): Bacteria > Chloroflexota > Dehalococcoidia > UBA2247 > RBG-13-53-26 > JAFGCL01. The sequence continues at coordinate 14,332 of JAFGCL010000026.1, forward strand.
GTAGAGAATGTTGCGGGCGGTCCGCTGGCCCTGAGCGTAGATGTCTCTGGGCTCGTCAATCCCTAGCACAAAAGCAGGATTGCCATGGACTTCGTTCACGAGCGCATAGGCGGCGATCGTCTTGCCGTCCAGAACTCGGACCAGCGAAGTCTCTCCTTCTGTAAAAGCTGCCCGGGCCACTTGAAAGTCCTCTGGCATGTCTGGCTCATCGACCCTGTACATCTCCACGGACAGGCTTGTGGCTTCGGAGAGCTTCTGCGCCTCCTGCGAATCCAGATAGCGCCCCATGATCAGTGAGCCGGCAATCGGCCCTGCATTCTGGCTCGTGAGAATAGGCTTTGAGGCGACGAGAGCGAGATGCTCTGGAAGGAACACTATTCCGGCTACGCTGCTTGTCTCACTTGAGTGCTGTGCGAGGAGCGCTTCACCGGTCACCAACTGCTCGAGGCCCGAGGGAATCGGGACCTCTGTCCCATTGGCTGCATCAATAGCCTTCGAATAGAAGACCTGCCCGGCAGAATCGACATAGACCACAAAATCAACACTCAGGTTCAGCAGAGTCGAGTTGTTGAGATTGCTGGCAAGGTACTCCGCGTTCCCATCCTGCATGAAACGGTAGGTGTCGTCCCGTGGCGCCCAGACTCCGACGGCCGTTTCAACGCTGGCGATATCCTGTGTCAAGGCAGCCGACGCCCGTTCGAGGTCATAGTCCGCCTTCTCTCTCTCCAGCGTGGCGCAGTGAGCGACAAGAATGCTCTGCACGGTGAAGCAAAGAACAACGACCGCCACCGTGCACACCGCCAGGACTGCGAGTGCTGTTCGCAGGCGCAGCTTCATACTACTCTCCAAACCGTATATTGTTGCCCCCTTTGTTTACGTGGCTGTCTCAGGTCATGCCCTCTACGTCACAAATACGTCGCAATTGCGCGCGGAAGCGAAGTTACCCTGTCCATGGGAGCGGTCAACGACTGAGGGGAAGGCCTGCCGGCCACTTCCCCATTGGTGGAAGCCATGGCCGACCCCGGTGCTTTGGCCTCTGCATCAAGGCCAGTTGACGGCAAACTGCATTCTATGTGATCAGGACCTTCCCTAGGAGCCAATGCCTGCTTGGAAGTGATTTTGTGACGAAGTGCAAATGCATTGAGACCACGGAGTTATTTGCTTTCTCTATTATGATCTGATATCTGCAACATCATATTGTCTCTCAACAGCACCTGTCTGTTGTATAAGTGGTTGTGGTATGCCGACAAGCAAGCAAAGCCGTCACATAGCTGTCTCTGAGAAACTAGACAAGATGCGCGAGCATCTCGGCAGGGGAGGAGCAGAGTCAGACTCTACAATGCTGCCCTGGACCGAAGCTCAGCGCAAGGCCCTGCTGCGGTTGATACCAGCCCAGGTTTTCGTTGTCAAGCTGCGGCCGGATGGCTCGGTCTTGATTTTTGGCGACTGCACCCGCGTTGAGGTTCCGGCCGATGCACCGGTGAAGGCTAGGGGCGGACACCGTGGAGAAGATCAGCCAGAGGACCCAACAAGGGTTCTATACGAGGAATTGGCCCACGTGTCGAAGGACCTGCTGAGTGGCTTTCAGGTGACGGAAGAGGTGCAGACCTTCAATATCCGGACTGAACATGGACGCCGGACGGTGTATCACGAGATCCGGGCAACCTTGTGTGCGCCCGGGGAGTTGGTCGCCCTCGTTAGAGACGTCACTGTTCCTGAACAGGCAGAGGATACCACATCCGGTTCGGCGAATGTAGCGCCCAGCCTGGACAACATGCTCCGGAAACAGGTCTCACAGTATGCCGAGGACGAGGAGGTCATCAGGGATGTCTCCGTCAAGCTGAACACCCTGCTGGAGGACACGATCAAAGCCATTCAATCGGTCGTGCAGAAGAAGGATCCGTCCACGGCTCGTCACCAGGCACGCGTCTGGAAGTTGGCCTGCGCCATGGGCCGGGAGATGGGCCTGGGAAGGACCCGTGTCGCCATAATCGGCCTGGCGGCACTGGTGCATGACTTCGGCAAGGTCTTCATCCCGTCTGACATACTCAACAAGCCCGGGAAGCTGACCGAAGCCGAATTCTCGGCGGTGAAGAACCATGCTGAGTCGGTGTTTCAGATACTGAGCACGATCGATGTCTTCTGCCCCATTGCGGATATCGTTCACCAGCACCACGAGAGGATGAATGGATCAGGCTATCCTCTTGGCCTGAAGGGTGACGAGATCCTGCTGGAGGCGCGGATAATCGCCGTCGCCGATGTGGTTGAGGCCATGCTCTCTGACAGACCCCACCGGCGGGCGCTGGGCGTCGAAGTGGCCATGAAGGAGATCGCAGACGGCAGGGGGATCTTGTACGACGCTGATGCTGTCGATGCCTGCATCAGGCTGTTCACGGTGCGCAAGTTCGAGTTTGATGTAGAGACTGACTCGCCCGCTCGGACCGCTCCATCCAAAGCCTAGGCCACTGCCTCTACTCCTCACGCGTGTCTTATGCATCCTCAGTCCTTTGCTCACTGTCGACTGTGGCCTTGTGGTCGCTTGCACACAGAGGGCAACTAGGCTGCGGCGCTCATCGGAACGAGGATGAGGACGGTCTTCTTCTGCGGGATTGTGGGGGACTGAGCCGAGGCAGCGGACGGCCCGAGGCCGGGACCAGTGGGGGGTGTAATGGACGATACAGAGAACCGGGACCTTTGAGCAACCTTCGATCCATGAGATCGACGAGGCTGGATGATAGGTGAAACCGACATCTAGACCTCCTTTCTGGATCATTGAGGTGGCGGTTGTCCAATAGTTGGCTTGTCAATCCGGTGTATCTCCGGCAGCCTCATTTGTCTCAGCCTCTGTGCGAAGAGATCCAGCGGCGGCGTCGTCGGGAAACGTGTGAGGTGCGAGCGGCACCGGCAATCGGAGGCGCCAAACCCAGGGACTGAAGACCTTGCACCAGCGACTTCGCCCAGCACCGCATTCCACGTGCATTCGAGTCTTTCGGTCCCCAAGGTATACCATATCTGGGTTACCTCGGCTTCTGCTAGGAGGTAGTCTATGTGCCAATGCAGTCGCTTCTTCGGTTCAAGATGATGCCTCAGCCTGCCAGATAGTCCTCCTAGCGCGCTGCCTACGTAGACGTAGTGGCCGGGCAGTAGACTGTGAATGCCCAACCCGCCCACTCGCAGGCGAAGCCTGACCTCCAAGGGGATCACCAAGGCATACGTACCTCTGTCTCTCATGCTGTGATTGTACTCTCTCTGACCACGCATGGATGCAACAGGCTGAAGGCACACGGCAAGAGAAGTGACATCACTCTTGCGGTTCCACTCGGAATCCGGACTCCGTGTTGATGAACAACATCGCAATCTGGTCAGCATCTGTGACGACTCCCGCGAGAGACGCCTTGCTGCGTCTTGTACCTGGTGCGAGACCGGTTTGAAAGACCTCCGATCTCTCAGTTGGGTAGCCCCAATCTGCATCATGCCTCTTGACAAATATGACTAAAGTCGTTATATTATGTAAGGTATGACGAAAGTCGCTACAATCAGAAGAACGACTCCAGATGCCGAGTTGAGCGAGCAGGTTAGAATCATCAACAAGGTCGTGCACAAGATATGGTTCGATGTCATGCGTCCCAATTGGCTGTCTGACAAGCTCAGGAACCTGACTTTTGTCGACTTGCACATTATCTCCACGGCTCACGAGAATCCGGATCTTATTCTTAGGGACATAAAAAGCTATCTGCATATCCCTCATTCAACCCTGAGCAGCAGTGTATCGAAGTTAGAGAGAATGGGACTGGTTAGACGGGTGATCAATCGTCGCGACTTGCGCTCCTATTCAATTGAACTGACAGATGAAGGCAAGAAGATAATGGAAGAACATGAGAGGGTCGACGCAGATCAAGTGAGCAGATTGATCGCGCCACTGAGCCGGGATGAGCGTAGACAGCTCATATCGCTGGTAGAACAGGCTATCTCACGGTACTGATTTTTTTGTTCGTAAGTATAACGGATATGGAAACTTACTATATTGGTCAGTTATGCTGCAGCCAGAGTGATGCAGTAACGAAAGGAGCGTCATTTGAAGATTAGAGAGTTGAAGGCCGTCAAAGACGCGCTCAGTGACCTGGACGGAGTAAGATGGAGGTGGCCTCTCCTCGTGTCGAAAGGCTTGGTCAGGAAGAAGGCCGTATTTTATTCCACTCAATGGGGGCGAGAGAGGAATGCAGAGTCGGATTTCGTAGAACGCTTCTCGCTTGCATCGGCGATCTATCTAGATCTCGTGGATAGAATGGGCAGAGAGAAAGCCTTTGCTGCAATGCGACGCATATTGGTGCCCATAGGCTGCAGTGAACAGTGGGCACACTTGAGATCACTCGGGGATGTGGCTGAAACACCAATGGGTCGACTTATGGCTTTTCACAACCTTATGGACAAGAGGGGAGCACCACAGTTCAACCAGCGTGAGTACTTTGAACTTAGTGAAAGTGTGTGCCACTTCGCAATCAAGAGGTGCGTGTTCCATGATTTCTTCACCCAAGCGGGAACGCCGGAGCTGACCAGGCTGTTCTGTGAGGTGGATCGCGATTTCTTTGGGGCAGCCTTTCCAGAGCTGAGTTTCCACAGAGGCGATTCATGGCAGAACACCATAGCCTACGGCAGAGGATTCTGCACGTTCATATTCGAAAAGCCCTTTCCTGCCCAGCCAGACAAACGCACATCTGCCATCGTGGCGCACTAATCAGTCAATGGGCTCGCCATAGTGGTCGGGGCTTGGTACTTGAATAGGAGGAGATACATCTGATGGAGCAATCGAAGTGGTACGAAAGACGTTGGATGGCCTTGGGCTTCCTCGCGTTTTCGCTGCTGGTCATCGCTTTGGATAACACCGTCTTGAACCTGGCTTTGCCCTCTATTTCCAGGGAGTTGGGCTCCAGCGCCAGCGGGCTTCAGTGGATTGTTGACGCCTACGTCCTTGTCTTTGCCGCGTTTCTTCTGACCATGGGTTCGATTGGAGACCGTATAGGCAGGAAGCCGACCCTTCAAGTCGGCTTGGTGATATTCGGTTGCTTCTCCCTCGGTGCGGCGCTGGCCAATTCTACAGGGATGCTCATTGCCATGCGAGCCGCGATGGGTTTTGGTGGTGCAGTCATCATGCCAGCGACGCTGTCGATCCTGACGGCAACATTCCGTGATCCTAAAGAGCGTGCACAAGCCATTGCCCTCTGGGCCGCCGTCTTTGCGCTGGGGTTGGGTATCGGTCCTCTTGTGGGAGGATGGCTCCTGGAACACTTCAGCTGGAGCTCGGTGTTCTACATCAACGTGCCGATTGTGGTAGTTGGATTGCTGGGGGGGCACTTCTTCATCCAGAACTCGAAGGACGAAAGGGTGCGGGAGGTGGATATCGTTGGATCACTCCTCTCAATTACGGGGTTGTTTGCGCTGGTATATGCCATCATTCAGGCTGGAGACGATGGATGGACGGCCGACAATGTGATATATGCCTTCATTGCGGCCGGGGCCTTGCTGGCAGCATTCATCATCTGGGAATTCCGGTCGTCGAACCCGATGTTGCCTATGGCCTTCTTCAAGAACATGTCGTTCACCGGGGCCAACCTGGCGCTCACTCTAGTTGCCTTTGCTCTGATGGGATCCATGTTCTTTGTGAGCCAGTATTTCCAGTCTGTGCAGGGATACAGCCCACTCCAAGCCGGTATCAGACTTCTGCCGATGGCATTGACATCTTTCGTGGCAGCGGCGATGTCAGCGCGACTGGCGCAGCAGATCGGGACCAAGCTCGCGGTTGGGTTTGGCATCTTGACAGCGGCGGCCGGCCTTTTCTATCTGTCGCGAGTGGCCGAAGCGGACACGAGCTACGGTGTGATAGTGCTCGGCATGTGTATCATGTCACTGGGAATAGGAACGACAATGAGCCCGGCGACCAACTCCATCATGGGATCCATCCCTGTGAGGCAGGCGGGCGTTGGTTCGGCCATGAATGACACCACTCGTATGGTTGGTGGAGCTCTGGGTGTGGCAGTGCTTGGCTCAATAATGAACACTGCCTACATATCAAAGATCGAAACATTCAACGGTGTTCTGCCTGCCGGTATCTTCGATCTGGTGCGGAGCAGCATTCAGGGTGCGCACATTGCTGCTGCCGCGATCCCTGATGCCGGGTTGGCGCAGTTGGTTGTCGACCAGGCGAACAACGCTTTCACCTCAGGCATGGCGGAGGCCCTGCTTGTTGGTGCCATCATTCTGGCTGTGGCCTCGGTGGTGACCCTGATCATCCTGCCGACGCGAGTGTGCCCTCCAAGAGAAGAAGCCGATGCGGCAACCGCGGCGAAGTGAGATTAAGTAGAGCCGTCACGGGCAGAAGTAGACGGTGTTCTATTGTCCTCCTCCTTGCCAGCTTCACTATCGGATCACTGGCAGGGGGCCCGGCACCAAAGACGAAATCGACTGAATCCCATTATCGGCAGATCGTGGGTTCCGACGGGTGATCCTCTACGCAGCCATGAATCCGGCGTCCACCGCCATCGCGTGTCCGGTCACAAAAGAGGCCGCATCTGAGCAAAGCCAGACGACGGCCTCCCCCACCTCTTGTGGCTTGCCCCAGCGCTTCATGGCGTTGCCGCGTGCCTCAGATATCATCATAGGCTGCTTCACCAGCCGCCTAGCCATCGGTGTGTTGACGCCGCCGGGGCAAACTGCGGGCTTCGACCTTCTCAGGGGAATCCTTCAGGGACGGAAAACTGTATTCGGGGAGCAGATGCTGTCAGGAAGGGGTATCGCCTTCTATTCATCACGACCTGTCCCCGGATATGACAACACCACCTGAGTGAGGGTTGCGAGAGACCTGAGGATGGGTGTTGTACTGACTTGTCAAAGCTTTCCACCAGGTCTGA
>JAFGCL010000183.1 GCA_016932645.1 Dehalococcoidia bacterium
ATGCTTGTCAAGAACATCACGAAACGCACCGAGGATTGGATTGCGGTGGGGCCCAGTCGCGGACTAGGCCGGACGCGGACCGGGGCGTGCGATCGACATGGTTCTGAGGTCGTAGTCCGGGGTCATGAGATGAGAATATGTCAAAGGACAACGATCGTGCGGGATGCCGCGGAAGCACCCCAAATTGTTCTGTCTCCTGGTGCCACCCCACAAAATGTAATTATAGCGTTTCCCCCTGACCGTGTAAAACTTGGTCGCTCAGCCGTGGCCACATGCGTGCCAGCGGCATCCGGCGCTAACGTTCGCCCTTGTCCGAAGTCAACGCCGGACATGAACCACTTGGGTCAGGCAGACCCTCTCGGCTCCCCTTGTCATTTTGCCTGATCCCAACCCGCTACACAGGGACGATGATGAGCCTCACTGCGAGCCAAAGGCAGTCGGTATGGCAGCAGAACCCATCATCTGTCGTACCCCCTTGCCCTGCATGAGCAATATCGAAGACGCTGTTTGAGGCAGGGGGCGTTCAGCGGGCTCCCGGCCGCCGAACGTTGTTCGCGCCATCATAGCGTCACTGATCCCCTTTCCGCCCACTCCGACCTCTGCCGGAGTTCCCCGCCAAACGTCGTTGGTGTTGGCAAAACCCGAGGCACCGCAGTATAATTCGCAGCAGTGGTTCTAAGTCTAGGTTACCAGAGCTGCGACTAGATCACGTCCAAAGGCTATGGGTGACCCAGGTTGAGCCAACTGCAGTTTCATAGGAAAGGAGGTCATCCATAGGCACAGAGGACAAGACACTAACATGCTCCGACTGCGGGGCCAGTTTCACCTTCACGGTGAGAGAACAGGAGATGTTCGCATCGAGGGGCTACACCAATGAGCCCAAGCGGTGCCTCACCTGCCGCGAGGCAAGGAGGTCATCCCGCGAAAGCTCCGGTGATGGCGGCGGAATGAGGCCCAGGCGCCCGATGTTTCCCACGATCTGCGCCCAGTGTGGCAAGGAAACCCAGGTGCCGTTTCAACCGAGGGGCGATCGGCCAGTCTATTGCAGCGATTGCTACAACAGGATGAGACCAGCGGGCGGTCGGTAGACACTGAGTGGGAATGTGAAAGGGGCTGGCTTTGAAGCCAGCCCCTTTCACAACGGGCAGAAACCCCAAATCACCCTGGCTACCGACTCCAGCAGAGATGGTCCTTCTGCGAGTGGCTGACAACCGTGGCTCGAAGTGGACTGAATAAGCTCTCGCCGGGTGTGCACCACATACGCAATCCCCTTCTCACCGCCGGACGGCGCGTGAATAGCCAAGCATCTGCCCAGAAGTCACGCCATCGCCTCCGTCCGCTACAAGACAAGTACCCTCTGCATACCATGGCACACACCTCGATCGCCCTGTTGGACTTCCGTTGCCTCTACTTTCTGCAGCTTCACCCGATCCGGACAGATGGGCTTGAAATCGCAGCGGCGGCATATGATCCCAGGCTGAGAACGGAAGTTCTTATCGCAGCATATGGAACGCGCCGTGAGAAGCAGATCCCACCGGGCCCTGTCCAGAACATTTGACTCAATTGAGGCCGTATCCATCAGCCCTGAAGACAAGTAAATGAAAGAGGCTTTGGACACCGGATACGGCATCTTCCGGGACAGGGCTAAGGCATTCAGGTAGAGCTGGGTCCAATCGCTGGCCTCTGGCGTGTTCCCGGTCTTGTAGTCAATGATATGGAGTGTCCGGTCCGCCTGGAGATCGACCCGGTCTATCCTGCCATGCAGGACAAGCCCCGGGGTGATTTCTGTCTCAAACCAGGCCTCAACCAAGTACGGCCTAATTCGGATGTCATGGCTGGTGACAAAGGAACTCAGTTGCCTGAGAGCCTTCTCCGCCCAACGACGTTCATCTTCCTGTCCCCTGAAACCGACCCGGTAGCGCCGCCAGTTCTTCCTCAACAGCCTTACCATTGTCTCCATGTTGCGCTCATCCAGTGGCACTGTGGTCAAGAATTCCCTCAGGGTGTCGTGTACGTGGTTTCCCATGGTGAAGTAGGGTCTTGGCCCACCATACTCGTCGCCGAGACGATCAATATAGCGGAACTTGTATTGCCGCGGGCATTGACGGAAGCACGTCACGGCAGTGGGAGAAAGCCTCAATGGCGATGCAACCGGTCTTCTCCCGACTCGTGCCGGAGCCTCAGTGAGCCAGAGACTGGTAGAGTCCTGACTCGCTATCCCTGCCAATGTCTCCTCTCCAACAGCCGTCAGCCTGGTTCAGCATGAGCGCGATCCGGCCGGGACAGAATCGCGGTGTCACTACGGCCAGACCCGCCTGAGAAGGAGAAAGTCTTGGAGCGGATGTCTGTCAGGATCTCATCCGTAATCGAACCCATCGCCATCACTGGCAGCCATTCTACCACAGGACAACGGGCACGCGTTGCCTGTGCGGTTCTTTGTGCTGCGGGGATTCCTCCTGCCACTCCGCATCCTGACCAGCATAGTACGCACCAGCCAGCCAATGCTCGCCTTCTTGGATTCCAGTCGCCTCTACCTGCTATAATCGCCATATCAGACACGGCTCGCAGCCTGGGATAGAACGCGGTGCATGTCTCTATGACTATGGCGGTTTGCTTGGCTGCTCCGGTAACACAGGAGGTCGGTGCTTGGCTGAAATCGAAAAGCTGATGCGCGGTCTCGGTAGCAGCCGCTGGGAAGCACGGCGCGCGGCTAGCGAGGCACTGGTCAACTTGGGATCACCAGCCGTTGGCCCCCTGATTGATGCGCTCAGAGACAAGAACCCTGATGTCCGCTGGGCTGCGATCAGGGCTTTGGGCAGGCTGGGTGATCCCATCGCGGTCAAGTCAATAGCCAAGGCTCTCCGCGATGAGGACTCCGGAGTGCGCAAGACTGCCGCCGAGGCATTGGGGAAGATAAGCGATGCCAGAGCTACCGCCCCTCTGATCGCCGCCGTCGACGACGAGAATTGGAGCGTGCGCCAGGCGGCCGTGGAGTCTCTGGGCAGGATGGGCCGCCCCAAGGCTGTTGATGCTGTCGTGAATGCCCTCCGCGACGGGTACTCAGACGTCCGCCAAGCTGCAGTATCGGCTGCAGTTCAGATAGGCAAACCCGCTGTTCTTCCCCTCATCAAGGCACTTGGCGACGACAACCCCGACACTAGGCGATGCTCGGCAGAAGCTCTGGGCAGGATGAAGGACCAGACCAGCGTTCCAGCGCTGATCGAGAGGCTGGGAGACGGGAACGCCGGCGTGCGTCAGTCCGCTATCGAGGCCCTTGGCAGAATCGGAGACAGCAGCGCCACCGTGCAGCTTGTCGCCATGCTCGAGGATGAAGACTCCAGCGTGCGTTGGGCAGCCGCCAGGGCTTTGGGAGATGTGGGAAACCTCGATGCAATTGGCCCCTTGACCGTTGCCTTCAAAGACGGCAACTCAGGCGTCCGTTGGGCGGCCTACAAGGCGGCCGACAGCATCTGCCGGCGCTTCAACACACAGGAGCCGCCACCGCGAGTCGACTGACGCCGCCTCCGGTTGCCTGCCCGCGCGCTCAGCTTCCGCACCTTGAGTTTTCCGATTCTTTCCTTCATAGTGAGGACTAGGGAGGACAATTGACATGGCATCAAGAGGACATCGGCCCGACAGGATCAGCCCATTCGCCAAGCTCGTGGGATTGAGCTTTCCGGAAACGGACGTCTCCCAGTGCGAGCTCAAGATCGAAGAGAAGGTGCTCAACGTGTACGGGACTGTGCACGGAGGAGCTATCAGTACGATGGCGGACATAAGTATGGGGCTCGCTCTCTTTGACCATCTGCGCGAAGACGAGAGGCTGGCCACTGTGGAAATGAAGATCAACTATGTCGCAGCAGTCTCGTCCGGTGTCCTGACTGCTGAAGCGATGTTGGTGAACAGAACCCGGAATCTGGCCGTCATGGAATCCCGTGTGGAATGCGGCGGAAAGCTCGTCGCCAAAGCAGTGGGGACATTCTATATATCAAAGAAGACACCCCGGGAGAGTCCCTGAAGCCGTACGCGTTAGCGATGGGGCATTGGCACTAGCGCTTGGACTTGCGGCGCCGCGGTCTCACCGTGGCCTTCAGGACCCTTCCCACTCTCGCGGTGGCTCGCGCTGTTCTGACCGCCTTCCTGGATGTGTCAAACACACCCAAGGCAGTCCCAATACCCGGGACGAACCCCAGCGCTGAGACTACAGTGCCAGCAGCTTCTTTGCCAGCCTTGGAGAGGCTTTTCCCTACACGCCCTTTTCTTCTTCGCCTCGTCACGGTTGCCTTCTTCAAACGACTTGGTCGCTCGCCCTCGGTGTCCGATTCTAGAACGCGCGATTTGTCTTGGCAACGCCTCTTGCACAGGCAAAAGCAGAGATCCCTAGAACCAGTCGCCGAGATCAGAACAGACAGCCGATTCCAGGAGATGGAGCCAGCGAGAGGATTTGAACCCCCGACCCGCGGTTTACGAAACCGCTGCTCTACCACTGAGCTACGCTGGCTCTACGGCACAATATTATAGCAACGTGGGCGGCCTTTAACCAGCGTGAGCACTGTGATCGGGGCAGCCGAGCAACTGAGAGAAGGCCTTTCTGTCCCCGCGAAACGCGGAGGTGCAGAGTCTCATCTTGAATGATCTACTGAGGCGAGTGTATTTTCACTGCCAACGGGTAGAAACATCCTCAATGCGAACCGGGCGAGTCTGGTGTCGGAGAGAACGCAGGAGAGTCAGTCGCAGTCTCCCTTCGACAACTTAGCTCCTACGCAGGCCTTCTCACCAGCTTGCCCGGCATGGCAGCTAAGTCCCCAGAAAGTCCTCGTCGTAAGTAACGGAGGTCGGCAAGGCCTTGATGGTATGGCGGCCGCGACCTTCTTCGGATTCCTCCATGAACTCAATGTGCTTTATCTGCTCGTAGGGCAAGAACTTTATCGACGTCTTGCCGTTGTGACCATAGGCTTCCACCACAACGTAGGTCTTCTTCGGCCGCAACCGGGCCAGCTTGAATGAGGAGCCATCCAGACAGTGAATCTCCACAACCGGCGCTGGTATCTTCCTCTGCCTGGTGAAGTTCACCAAGCCTGTGCGCCACGTGCGTGAGAGAAAGAACTCATGATTGAACATCAGGC
>JAFGCL010000184.1 GCA_016932645.1 Dehalococcoidia bacterium
CACTCTTGAAGGCTATGGTTGTGCTCATTTGCCTCTCGCTGTGAGGGCTGCGGGTGCTATCCTGCGCTATCTGCAGGAGAACCAGAAAGGCGCTTTGGGCCTGCTGACCCGGCTGAGCACCTATTCCACCGAGCGGTACATGCTGCTGGACGCCCAGACGCGGCGCAATCTCGAGCTGTTCCAGGGAAGCCGTGAGGCGACGGTCGCCGGCTCGCTGCTTTCGGTCATCGACCTGACGCGGACGCCCATGGGCGGCAGGCTGCTGAAGAGATGGCTGGGATATCCCCTCCTGGATTTGGACCTCTTGACGCAGCGGCAGGACGCCGTGGCCCAGTTCCACGGGAACAACATCGCCCGTAGCCGGATCATGGAGTTGCTGCGCCGGATCGGCGACCTGGAGCGGCTGGTGAACCGGGTCAGGGGCGGCCAGGCCAACCCCAAGGAACTGGTGGCGCTGCGGCGCAGCCTCGAGGTCATCCCCGAAGTGACGACGGTCCTGGCCGAAGCCGGGGCTCCGCAGTGGCTGGCAGCCATGCTCCAGCCCTGTGACGAGGTGACCGCACTGATTGCCCAGGCGGTGGCCGACGACCCGCCGGTGAGCCTGGATGAAGGCGGTGTCATCCGGCCCGGTTTCTTCCCCGACCTGGACCAACTCCGGGGTGCGTCGAAGGACGCCAAGCAGTACCTGGCCAACCTGGAGCGGCAGGAGAGGGAGAGAACGGGCATCAAGTCCCTGAAGGTCGGGTACAACCGGGTGTTCGGCTATTACATCGAGGTCAGCCGGGCCAATATGTCCTCGGTGCCAGCCGACTACATCCGCAAGCAGACGCTCACTGGCGCGGAACGTTTCTTCACCATGGAGCTGAAGGAGTACGAGTCGCAGGTCCTCAACGCCCAGGAAAAGATGGCGGAGATGGAGGCTTCCCTGTTCCGCCAAGTCTGCCAGCAGGTGGGTGGCTGGGGGGAACGGATACTGGCCACCGCCGATGCCCTGGCTCACGTGGACGTCTTCTGCAGCCTGGCCGAAGTGGCCGTGCGCCACAACTACTGCCGTCCAAAACTGACCGGCGACGACGCGCTGTCCATCGCGTCCGGACGGCATCCGGTTGTGGAAATCAGCCTCGGCGGCGAGCCTTTCATTACCAACGATACCAACATGTCCAACAAGGATGCGCAGCTCATCATCCTCACCGGGCCCAACATGTCCGGCAAGTCTACCTACCTGAGACAGGTGGCCATCATCGTCCTCATGGCCCAGATCGGCAGCTTCGTGCCCGCGGAGTGGGCCAGTATCGGGCTGGTCGACCGCATCTTCACGCGGATCGGGGCGCAGGAGGACCTGGCGGCCGGCCAGTCCACCTTCATGGTGGAGATGGTGGAGACGGCCAACATTCTGAACAATGCCACACCCCGGTCGCTGATCATCCTGGACGAGATCGGGCGGGGCACCAGCACCTATGATGGTCTGTCTATCGCCCATGCGGTGGCCGAGTACATCCACAGCCACCCGCGGCTGGGCGCCAAGACCCTATTCGCCACGCACTACCACGAGCTGGTGGAGCTGGCCAGCTTCCTGCCCCGGGTCAAGAACTTCAACGTGGCGGTGACCGAGGAGCGGGGCAAGGTCGTCTTCCTGCGCAAAGTGATCCCGGGCGGGGCCGATAAGAGCTATGGCATCCACGTGGCCCAACTGGCCGGACTGCCGAGATCGGTCATCCACCGGGCCCAGGAAGTCTTGTCAGACCTGGAGGGCAATCATCAACCCAGGGTCCCGCAGGGTCGAAAAGCGAGACGCGCTCCCACACCACCTGCCGAGCAGATACTTCTCTTTGGCTCGAAACCGCCCGTACTGGACGAACTGCTGAAGCTGGACCTCAACTCCCTCAGCCCACTGGAGGCCCTGAACAAGCTCTACGAGCTGCAGAAGAAGGCGAAAGAGGGGTAGTAGAAGCGCGGCTCCCGCCCCTCTGGCTACTCCTCGTACTGGAAGACTTCCTCGACCGTCACCCCGAAAGCCTTGGCGATCTGAAAGGCTAGGGTGACCGAGGGCACGTACTTCCCCTGTTCCAGGGCGATGATGGTCTGGCGGGTGCAGCCGACCTTGTTGGCCAGCTCCTGCTGCGTCATCTCGCCGTGGTCGAAGCGCAGCCGCCGGATCCGGTTGGTCATCTCGACCTTGCCCATGCTACTTGGCTCTCCAGTAGGCGATCAGGGTGCCGGCGGAGGCGAAGACGATGTTCACGATGATGGCCGAGTAGAACATCAGCCAGGTGAATACTACTGGGACCTGTCCCTGCTCGTGGTAGACTTCGCTCAGAGCGATGGCCCACCCGGCGAGGGTCCAGAGCACGGCGAACATCTGATAGACGGGCACCTTGCGCAGTATCAGCCGGTCGCGCTCATCGACTAGGACCCCTTCCTTGCGCATCCTCCAGCCTGTGACATACAGCATGGCCACGTAGGCCAGGACGCCGGCTATGAAAAGCCCGTAGACCGTGAATCTCATGCCGGCATCTTCGTCAAAGGCGGTCGCCCCTTTGACCACGAATATGGCGACCATAGCCAGTGACCAAATGATCCCTATTGCTAGCCCGTACCAGGCTCTTTTCTGTTGTGGTGTCATGGCTAATCTCCTTCTGTTGGCGTGTATTTCGCCGACTCTCAGGTAAACTACGGATGACTTAATGTAACATATAACGTACCGAATGTCAAGTGTAACTTACATTACAGGTGGGGAAGAGGAATGTGAGTGTCAGGTCCGAGACCTGACCGGCCAATCTGCAGCCTGTTTCCGTCGGTACCTTCAACCCCCTTGCCCCCATCCTTGGGGGATTCTGCGCGCCCTGAGTCCACGTAGAGGCGGGTTTCAAACCCGCCTGAAGAAAGCCGGCGATCGGGGACAACCTCATATCCTGGGTACGCGTGAAGTGGACTGCACCTTTTACCGGTTTGGGATTTCGGACTTGGGGCTTGGAGACATACCGAACGGGCTTCGCCACTGTCCACACCCGCGATGGGTGGTACATGCGGCCTCAATTGGAGGAAGTTGCCCGGGGACTGTCTGGCAATACGCGCGACAACAGAATGCCGACGAATGTGAGCCCTGCCGCGAAGTACATCAGAACCTCAAACCCCCACTTCTGCGTTAGAGCGCCGCCTATGAGGGGACCCAAGCCGTATGACAGGTAGGTGGTCGAATAGAGGAGTCCTGCAGCGGTACCCCTTTCCACGTTCTTCCCCAGGAGGTAGCTGAGTGCTCCGACCCAGAGGCAGGACCATGATACCGCCAGCAACACCTGCACCGGCATCAGTTGCAGGTAGTGGCCGGCTAGGCCGTAAGCTACGAAGACGACGGATGAGACAAGGAGCCCCATCTTGAATATGGCTGAGCTGCTGAAACGCTGGACATAGCGCATACCGACGAACTGGACGGCCATGTTGACGCCGTCGAGAACGGCTACCCACGTCTTGGTGGCGCCGATGCCGACCAGGTACAAGGGGAACACGGCCCAAATGGCATTGGAGCCCAGGGATCGGAGGAAGAAGGGGAGGTAGACTTTCAGGTTGCTGCGGATCAATGACAGCGGGAAGACCGGTGTCTGGATGCTCTTGCCCTTTTCTTCCCGGAAGGTGAACGAAACGCAGAGTGCCAGGCCTGAGGCCGCGCCGCTGATGGCAAACAGGGCGTAGTAGTCTCTCACCACTGCGGCCGCGACGCAGCCCAGCAACCAGCCGAGGGACCCATAGGAGGAGAAGCGGCCGATCTGCCCTTCAGACTCGTAGACATAGGCCATGATGGATGCTGAGGATATGCCGAGGCAGAAGCCGACGAACGCCCTGACTGCCAGCAGGGCCGCAGGGCTTGAAACGGGGATCTGCAGCAGATATGCCGCTACTGCCAAACCCAGCCCCAGGCGCGCGAATATGAGACGGCCATACTTGTCGGACAGCCTCCCGAATACAAGAGACGATCCGAAGTAGGCTGCCCCGTATGCCGACGCGATCAGACCGACCTGGAACTTGGATGCGTTGAGTTCGTCGGCGTAGAGAGGCAGGAAGATGCTCGAGGCGTAGACCGAGAGGCTGAAGAGGAAGCTGATAGCCGCCAGCCGTACAGGCAGCGGGATAGCCGATATGCGAGGAAGGTATTTCATCTACAGGTGCTGCCGTTGGTATCGCAACACGTTCTGATATTACATCGCCGGTCAGGCACGGGCAAGTGCCCGCAGCGATCCTTGGAACAGTCCTGCGGTTGTCGATCAGGCGCAGGCGACACATGAATATGTTATACTTTGGCCGTATCGAAATCTGCAGCCGGCCGCTGTAGAAATGGGACAGGGGGCATAGTGTTATGGAAAACCGTGTGGCCATCTTCATAGATGGAAGCAATCTCTACCATGCGTTGCGCGATAACTACAGTCGCGTTGATCTCAACTTCACTGATTTCACTGGCAAGCTGTGTGCAGGACGGCCGCTGTTTCGCACGTACTACTACAATGTTCTCCAGGATCCAAGCCAGAGGCCCGAAGGCTTCCGGGAGCAACAGGAGTTCCTGGACGTGCTCAAGAAGACGCCTTACCTGGAAGTCCGGCTGGGTGGCATGAAGCTCTCGCAGGGCGCTCCGGTAGAGAAGGGCATTGATATCATGCTGGCCACAGACCTGCTACACTTCGCCTGGAATGACCTCTATGACGTGGCTATCCTGGTCAGCGGCGACGGCGATTTTGCCTATGCGCTGCAGGCCGCCAAGAACATGGGCAAACATGTAGAAGTGGCCTACTTCGAGAGCAACATATCCAAGAGCATGCTGGATGTGGCTGACAACAGGCACCTTCTGAACCAGGAATTCTTCAAAGGGCTGTGGCGGGCCGGCACGAAGCGAAGGCCGCGGCGGGGCAGGAAAGGCCCCAGGCGGACGGACAGACACGGCGAGTCGCCGGCCGGTGCTCCGGCATCCAATTCATCATCGGCTGAGATGTAGGGCCCCCGACGTGGCGGTTCCTCCGGCGCCGAGATCCGTCCAGCCTTCGCAGGGCAGGCGGCATTCCGGCTCAGGTTATGAGGGCTTCATGCCGGGAAGGGGGTGGTGGTGTCTTCCGCTGATCCGGCCAGATTCCGAAAGCCTGTTGTCCTGCGAGACGGCTCGCCGGTGAACCTCCGGCCCATACGCCCGGACGACGAGGACAGGATGCTGGCCCTCTTTTACCGCTTCAGCCCGCGCACTGTCTATCTCAGGTTCCATCAGGTGCTCAAGGAGATGTCGAGAGAGGACGTGCGTCGTTTCTGTACGGTTGACTACGACGGCTCCTTCGCGCTTGTGGCTACCATCGGTTC
>JAFGCL010000185.1 GCA_016932645.1 Dehalococcoidia bacterium
CTATGTCGTGGGAGACGGGCCGGTGGCGGCTGCCTTCGATGGGGTCAACGTATGGGTCGCCAACTTCACCGCTGATACGATGACCAAACTCCGGGCCTCGGATGGGGCCGTGTTGGGCACGTACGCCGTGGGGGTTTCTCCCAGTGGCGTGGCCTACGATGGCGTCTCCGTGTGGGTGACTAACCAGACTGATGCCACGGTGACGAAGCTGTGAAGGGCGATCGAAAGGAGGGAATGCGATGTTGAAAGACAGAGTACTTGTAGCATTGACCGTCTGTCTGGTCGCCGCGCTGATTGCGGTGCTTGCGATCGGCTGCAGCAGCAGCAAGAAACTGAGCGGCACCGAGCTCTCCATTGACGGTGTCGGTGTGGTGATAGACGGCGAGGGCAAATGGGTGGGTGATCCCACGGGGCTGATCGGGCCGCAGGGCCCGCAGGGATTGCAGGGGGTGAAGGGTGAGACAGGTGACAAGGGCGACACCGGCGACAAGGGCGACAAGGGCGCCACCGGCGCCACGGGCGTCATGGGGCCGCAGGGCTTACAGGGGCCTCCGGGGTTGAGCTACAGCGAACAGGAACTGGCCCTGCTGCCTTGGTATGGGGCCATTCAGACCGGCTATGCGTTCACGGTAGGAAGCCAGCCCTTTGGGATAGCCTTTGATGGTGCCCACATGTGGGTGACTAATAGCAGCAGCAACAATGTGACCAAGATCAGGGCCTCAGACGGGTACGTGATGGGCACATATGCCGTGGGATCCAGCCCTTGTTACATAGCCTTCGACGGCTCACATATGTGGGTAGCGAACTGGGGATCGAACAACGTGACGAAGCTCCGGGCCTCGGATGGGGGAGGGGCGGTCAACTACCCCGTGGGAAGCTACCCGTGGGGAGTGGCCTTCGATGGGACCAACATCTGGGTGTCGAACTACGGCGGTGACAGCGTCACGAAGCTCCAGGCCTCGGATGGGAGCGAGGTGGGCACCTACACTTTGGCCGCAGGAAGCGGCCCCACGGGGTTGGCCTTCGATGGCACCTGTATCTGGGTGGCCAACTACGACGCTGACACCGTGACGCAGCTCAACGCCTCGGACGGGAGCGAGGTGGGCACTTACGCTGCGGGCACTGAACCCCTCGCGATAGCCTTTGATGGGGTCAGTGTCTGGGTGACGAACTTCGCCAGCGCCAATGTCACGAAGCTCCAGGCCTCGGATGGGAGCCTGGTAGGGACCTATACAGTCGGAGTTGACCCGCGGGGCATAGCCTTCGACGGCGTCAACATCTGGGTGGCAGTCGCGGTCGGCGATATGGTTGTGAAGCTCCAGGCCTCGGATGGGAGTGAGGTAGGCACTTATGAGGTGGGTGCCGGCCCATGGGGCGTAGCTTTCGATGGCGTCAACATCTGGGTGACGAACAACGATACCACTACTGTGAACAAGCTGTAGGAGAGAGGACTGAAGGAGGAACGAGATGATGAAAGACAAGACTCTTGTAGCGTTGACCGTCCTCATGGTGGCCGCGCTGATCGCGGTGCTGGCCGTCTCCTGCGGCGGCGGCAGCAAGGAGATGAGCGGCACCGAGCTTTCCATAAAGGATTTCGGGGTGGTCATAGACAGCGAGGGCCAGTGGGTGGGTGATCCCACCGGGCTGGTCGGTCCTCAGGGGATACAGGGGGTGCAGGGTGAGAAGGGCGACACCGGTGAGAAGGGCGACACCGGCGAGAAGGGCGACACCGGCGCTGCCGGCGCTGCCGGGGCTATGGGATTACAGGGCCTCCAGGGCCCTCCGGGTTTGAGCTTCAACTCGATGCAGGTCGCCCTGCTGCGCTGGTACCCAGCCATCCAGACCGGGAACACGTTCACGGTGGGGGCCAACCCCTATGGGATAGCGTTCGATGGCGCGAACATGTGGGTGGCGAACTTCTATGGCAATAGCGTGACCAAGGTCCGCGCCTCGGACGGTTACGTTGTCGGCGCCTACGGTGCGGGGACCAACCCGGTGGGTGTGGCTTTCGACGGGATCCATATCTGGGTGACGAACTACAACTCGGGTACAGTGACCAAACTGCGGGCCTCGGATGGAGGTGGAGCGGTCAACTATGGGGTGGGGACGAACCCGTGGGGTATCTGCTTCGATGGCACCTGTATCTGGGTGGTGAACAACAACGGCAACAGCGTGACGAAGCTCCTAGCGTCGGACGGCAGCCTGGTAGGCACCTACTCTGTGGGGAACGACCCTGTCGATGTGGCGTTTGACGGAACCCACATCTGGGTGTCGAATCGGGGTGATGACACAGTGACAAAGCTACTCGCATCGGACGGCAGTTTCGTGGGCACATACCTCACAGGAGATGGACCGTGGGGTGTGGCCTTCGACGGGGTTTTCATCTGGGTAGCGAACGGCAATGATAGCACAGTGACCAAGATCAGGGCTTCGAACGGAATCGTGGCAGGCGCATACGGCGTGGGGTACCATCCCAACTACCTGGCCTTCGACGGGGTCAATATCTGGGTCGTGAACTCCTACGACGACACCCTAACCAAGCTCAATGCCTCGGACGGGAGCGTGGTGGGTACCTACACGGTGGGTTCTTATCCTTGGGGGATAGCCTTCGACGGCGCCTGCATTTGGGTGGCGAACTATGCCGACAGCACCGTGACCAAGCTCTAGAAGTCTGTCGGCGTTTGGTGCCTCTGCAAGACCATGCGGAGGAATTGGCGATCCCGGAGGGGCCGGAATTATTCCGGCCCCATTTTGTTTCACCTGGATGTGTTGGAGCGCACCCACTTGGCCCACTGTTCGATGCCCTGGTGGGTGGTGCAGGAGACTTGAAATACCCTGGCCTTCCGGTTCATGCCCTTGAGAGCCTTGAGGAACGCGGGAACATCGAACCTGGCGTAGGGCAATAGGTCAATCTTGCTGATGACAACGGCGTCGGCCATGGCGAACAGCAGCGGATACTTGTGGACCTTGTCGTCACCTTCCGGCACGCTCAGGATGATCACCTTCTTGTGTTCTCCGAGTTTGAACTCGCCCGGGCAGACGAGGTTGCCCACGTTCTCAATCATCACGAGATCGAGCTTGTCCAACGGCAGGCTCTCCAGGGCGCGCCCGACCTGGCCGGCTTCGAGGTGGCACTCGCCGCCGGTGTTTATCTGGACCACCGGCACCTTCTCCTTGCCTACTGTTCGAGCGTCTATCGACGAGGCGATGTCTCCTTCGATGACCCCGATGCGTATCTGCTTCCTGAGGGCCCTGATGGTCTCCAGGATGAGGCTGGTCTTGCCCGACCCCGGGGATGACATAATGTTGAAAGCAGTGACCCGCTTGGAGTCCAAGGCGGCCCGGTTACGCTCGGCCATCTGGTCGTTGGCGCTAAGGATGTCCTTCAGCACCTTGATCTCCATGCTCACTCCACCTCGATGCTTTCTACGAACAGCTCGTTGCCGGCCACCAGTTCGACACTCACACTATGGCACTCCGGGCAGATCCATTCGGACTCCTTAACCTCGAAGATGTTCGCGCATTGCCTGCACTTCGCCTGCGTGGCCACCGTCTTGAAAGAGATCGTGGCTCCCTCAGCAATGGTGTCCTTGCTCATGAGGCCAAAATAGAATTGGACGCAGTCACCAACGACCCCGGACAATTCGCCCAGCACCAGGTTGATCTTCTTGACCTTACGGGCGTTGCCTTTCCTGGCTTCTTCAAGCACCAAGTTGACCATACTCTGGGTGACAGCCAGTTCGTGCATTCCGGAATCAAGAATAGCATATTGCAGATGGTCCCAGCGAGGCGACGTATCGCACGATGCAGTGAATCGGGACTTCGCGCCCACCGGCCCTGCTGGCTGCATCTACCCGGGGTGGCATGAAGGCGATCAACCCCCCTTGATTCCCCAATCTTGGGTGAGGAAAGAAGGGAATTGGGGGAACACCCCCAAACCCTCGGCAGGGACGAGTCCCTGCACCCACTTAGGGTTTCGGATTTAGGATTTGGCCCGATATCCATGGGCCTTCGGCCCTCTGCACGCCCTCGGCAATCTATGTAGAGACGGGTTTGAAACCCGCCTATGAGCGAATGGGCATTAGAGTGTCTTGCCACCGGTGCATGATGGCCCCTTGCTCATTTCTGGCCGGCGGCATGTCTGGCGGCAATGTAGCCGAAGATCATACTCTTGGCCTGGCACGCGCCGCTGGTATAGGCGAAGCCATGGGAGAGCAGCGCCGTAGTATTGCTGGTGCCATAGAGACCGGGAATGACCTCGCCCTGAACGTCGATCACCCCGGCGTTACCGTTGACCACCAGGCCACCCAGGTTGCCCACAGAGCCGACGTACAGCACAGCCCCGTAGAACGGCGGTGTCTCGACCGGTCCCAATGTTGGGTTGGGCTCCTTGTCAGGGTAGATCTTCTTGCCCCAGAGCCGCTGGTATCTGCCTTCACCGCGGTGGAAGTCGGGATCATTTCCTTCGACGCAGAACCGGTTGAACCGCCCGACAGTCTCCACAAGGGCCTCGGCCGGAAGGCCCAGCTTCCCGGCCAACTCAGGCAGTGAGTCGGCCTTCTTCAACCAGTCAGGGCTCTTGGTGAATCTGGCCATGGCGCTGATGCCGAGCTTGCTGGTGCAGGGCCTGTCGGCGATCCAGTACAGGGGAGGATTAGTCAGTTCAGCGGTCACCTTCTCGTAGGCGAAGAAGGCCCGCCCTATGTCCGGATAGAAGGACTCGTTGCAGCAGCGCTGGCCGTGGCGGTTTACTATGATATTGCCCGGATAGCCGTAGGAAATGGGCCGGTTGAACGGCCTGCCATCGATCTCCTCGCCCTCTGAATGTATCGTGGGCTGGTATATGGAGTGATCCATGAGAGCCACCGCCGCCCCCACCTCCATGCCCATGATATGGCCATCCCCCTCATTCGAGTAGGGCGTCAGCGAAGCCAGGCCGGTGCAATTCATGAATCTCCGGTTCATCTCGTTGTTCCCTTCATATCCGCCGGTGGCCAGGAGAACTCCCCGCCTGACCCGGATGAAGAAGTCCCGCCCATCGCGTTCCGCACGCAACCCGATGACCCGGCCGTCTCTGACCAGGAGTTGCCTCGCGCGAGTGTCAAGAAGGATGTTGATTCCCCGCTGCAGGCAAGCCAGCGCCAGTGGCCCGATGAGCCCCCGGCCATCGGCCCAGAAATCACGCGCGCCAAAGAAGAAGGGAACCGGATCAGGACGCACCTTTGACAGCATCGGATAGTTATTCTCGGCCTCCTCCAGCACCGGGATCACCCGGTCTGAGTCGGGAACCAACTGCCGGCCGCGCGCTTTGCCGCCGGGGAGTTCGGCATAGTAGTCGCAACTATTCTCCATAGTCACCCGGAAAGCAGTGTGCTCTTCCAGGTAGCGGATCACCTCCGGGCCGAAATCCAAGTAGGTTTTGGCCTGTTCTTCGTCGTGGCGCCCAAGCCCGATGCGGCGAATGTGGGTCAGGGCCTCCTCCTTGGAATCGTCTAGCCCCTCTTCCAGCATGTGGTGGTTGTATGGCACCCACAGCACCCCACCGGACAGGGCCGTCCCACCACCTAAAAACCCCGATTTCTCTACCAGCACCGTGCTCATTCCCAGATCGTGGGCCAGGATGGCTCCCGTGAAACCTCCCATACTGGAGCCCACGGACACCAGATCCACCTCCAGATCCCAGTGTTCAGGGATCTTAGTCATTTTGTTGACCATTCAGCCCCCTTTGCCCCCCCGTTTTGGGGGATCTTGAACAACACAGAGGGGCGAAGCCCCTCTGCACACCCCGGATATTGTCATTCCAACGCAGTTGATTTCAATTATACTTTGGCGAGGGGCCGATTCGCACATTCGCATGGTGTCGGAGGTTTGTCCCTGCCGCCCGAGTCCGTCAAATCGCTCCTTTACCCGTTCGGCTTGACATTGATCCCCTAAAACCATACATTCAAGCCGCATAGAGGCGCGGACGAGTAAACTAGCCATGCCCACTCTCCTTTTGAGCAAGAAGGATGTCAAGGGCCTGCTGTCCATGCCGGCAGTGATCGAGGTGGTGGAGCAGGCTCTCAAGGAGCATGCTGCGGGCCACGCCAGGATGCCTCACAAGGTCTACCTGGACACTGAGAGCGGCGACTTCCGCGCCATGCCGGCTTCTCTGTCCGGTGCGGCCGGCATGAAGTGGGTCTGCGCCTACCCGGGCAATCCGGCGAAGGGCCTGCCCAACGTCATGGCCACCATCATCTACAGCGACCCTGCCACGGGGTACCCTCTGGCGATTATGGATGCCATGGATATCACGGCCTACCGCACGGGCGCCACCGCGGCCATCGCCTCGAAGTACCTGGCCCGGCCCGACTCGACCACGCTGGGCCTCATCGGCGCCGGGCAACAAGCTTACTCCCAGTTGACGGCCCATGACGAGCTGTTTCGCTTGAAGAAGATCAAGGTTTTCGACATGTCACCCGCTGCTGTGGAGAGGTTCGTCAAGTCCTTCCCGCGGCATCAAGTTGAGGCCTGCTCACTGCAGCAGGCGGCGGCGGCCGACATCGTCTGTACACTGACCACGTCCCGCAAACCATTCCTGAAGAGGCAGTGGATTCTCCCCGGGACCCACATCAATGCCGTCGGCGCCGACGGACCTGGGAAACAGGAGTTGGAGCCATCGGTCCTGAAGGAAGCCATGTTGGTGGTTGACGATCTACAGCAGGCTGTGGCCGGCGGAGAGGTGAACGTCCCCATGAGCCGGGGGTTGTTCAAGGTGGAACAGATATACGCCACCCTGGGCGAGATCGTCACCGGCCGGAAGCCGGGCAGAAGAGACCGGAACGCCATAACCGTCTTTGACTCCACAGGGCTGGCCATCGAGGACATCGCTGTGGCCAGAATGATCTACGAGAAGGCCCGGGCCTCCGGCGGCTACCAGTCCATCAACTTTATGGACGAGGCCGTCGGCGGCGCACCCGCCAAGAATCTCGGTTCCATACCGTAGGCCCGATGCAGGCCCAACGATTCGTCGGGGACGAGTCCAGTATGCAGGCGGACAAGTACCAGGACTACATGTACAACCTGGTGAAGAGGGTGATCGATGAGATCGGTCCTCGTCCGGCGTGCAGCGAGGCGGAGAGGAAGCTGGGACGGCTTCTCGCCGACGAGTGGCGCCCCGTCTGCGACCGGGTAGACACGGAATCGTTCACCTGCCGCCCGGGCGCTTTCCTCGGATTCATCCCCCTTTCGGTGCTGCTTTATTTCGCCTCTGTTGTACTGTATTGGTTCTATCCTTTCGCCGCATTCGTTCTGGCCGCCCTTGGCTTGAGCATGGTGGCCTTTGAGTTCGTGCGCTACCGCGAATTCGTGGACTTCCTCTTCCGCAGAGAACAGGGCGAGAACGTGGTGGGCACGATCCGCCCGCGCGGCGAAGCCAGGAGGCGCGTTATTGTCAGCGCTCACCAGGATTCGGCTTACGAGTTCCGGCTCTGGCGCCTGTTCGGCAACGCTGCCATTCCGCTCATGGGGCTCGCGATACTGGGGATGCTGACCGCCTTTGCCGGCAGCCTGGCGAAGACCATCGCCTATCTAGGCGGATTAGATGATGCCACGGCGTTCATGGTGCTGGGGATCGTGATGGCTGCCTTCAGCCCGGTGGTCGCCCCTTTCATCTTCTTCCTGAGCGACAGGTCAGTCCCTGGCGCCATGGATGACATGGCCGGCATCGCTGTGGTGGCTGCAGTGGGCAAGTTCCTGGGCGATACCAAGAGCAGTGGAGGCTTCTATCCTGAGAACACCGAAGTGGTGCTTCTGGCGACTTCGTCCGAAGAAGCCGGCCTTCGCGGCGCCAAGCGCTATGTGAAGAAACACATGGCTGAACTGATGGCGACTCCGACGTATGCCATCTTCGTGGAGGAAACGGCAGACGAAAGGTATCTTACTGCTGCAACCGCTGAGCTGTGCACCGGGGCCAGGCACGACCGCGGCCTGGTGGAGATGGCCCGTAAGGTCGCTGCCGGCCACGGTTGGCCCATCGCATTGAAGCCCATCCCGCTGGGCGCTTCAGATGCCTCTGCCTTCTCCAAGAGAGGAGTGCCATCGACCTGTCTGTTCTCGCAGGACAGCACACGCCTCGTGCCCAACTACCACACCCGCGATGACACGCTTGAGCACGTGCGGCCTGAGGCGCTTTCGGTTACTCTCCAGATGGTGATCGAGATGATCCAGGAAATCGACAGCGCCTAGTATTTTGGCGTAGGATATCGGCAACCAGCCGGACCAACCGCGCAACCACCGTCACCAGCACCAGCGGGCAAGACAGAGATGGAGAGAAAGATGTCTGACTGTCTTCTGGCTCCTTTCAGAGTCCTGGACCTGACGGATGAGAAGGGCTTCCTTTGCGGGCGGGTGCTCGGCGATTTCGGCGCCGATGTCATCAAGATCGAACCTCCCGGCGGAGATCCCGGCCGCGCCGTTGGCCCCTTCTACCACGACATGTCCCATCCCGAGAAGAGCCTCTACTGGATTGCCTACAACTGCAATAAGAGAGGCATCACGCTGGACATCAGAGTGGCTGAGGGCAAAGACATCTTCAAGAAGCTGGTCAAGTCCGCCGACTTTGTCATCGAGTCCTTCAAGCCCGGACAAATGGCGAAGCTCGGCCTAGTCTACGAGAACCTGCGCCAGATCAACCCCGGAATCATCATGACGTCCATCACCTCCTTCGGCCAAGCGGGTCCGTGGAAGGACTACAAGGGGTCCGACATTGCACTGTGGGCGCTGAGCAGCTACATGTACGTGACGGGAGATGAGGACCGCCCCCCCGTGTGCCCCAGCTTCCCCCAGGCGTTTCTCCATGCCGGGCTCGAGGCGGCTTCGGCCAGCCTGGTAGCGCTGCACCATCGCCTGCTCACCGGAGAGGGACAGTGGGTGGACGTGTCCGCTCAGGACGCGCTGGCTATCGTCAACCTTCAGAACCAGCAGTACTGGAACCTGGCCCGGTTCAACCCCAAGCGGGCCGGCTCGTCACAGATGCTTTCGGGGGTCAGGTGGTCGAGGCAGAAGAGACTGTGGAGGTGCCGCGACGGCTTCGTCATCTTCATCATCTCCAGCGGCCACATGGGCGCGCCGGGCAACAAGGCGCTCACGGAGTGGATGGCCGGCGAAGGCCTGGCCCCGGAGTTCATGCAGAAGATCAATTGGGAGACCTTCGATCCGCAGGGCCAGGAATTGACCGACGAACAGTACCGCGGGATGATGGTGGCCATCAGCGGGTTCTTCGAGCGGCACACCAAAGCTGAGCTGTATGCAGGGGCGGTGCAGAAGCGCATCGTCCTTTATCCCTGCAACACTACCGAGGACCTGATGCACGATGCACAGTTACAGGCCAGGAACTTCTGGACTGATATGCTGCATACCCAGCTTGGCGGGACGCTCACGTACCCGCGCCCGTGCGTGGCCTTCTCGGAGGCGCCTTGCGATATCCGGCGCCGCGCGCCACTGATCGGGGAGCACAATGAAGAAGTGTACGTAGGTGAACTCGGTCTCTCCAAGGAGGACCTGGGCCGGCTGCGGGAGAAGAGGGCCATTTGATGGCTGGAATCGGGTATAGTCCGCCTCAAGCGCACTGGGGGTCGGGCTCTGCGTTCGCAACTCCCTGGAATCCCTCTTTCGAGAAAGAGGGACCCAGGGGGTTTGGTGCGCCTAGGGCGCATGGCAATGCGCCTTCGGCCCTCTGCGTTCCTTGTCAATTCTCCAAGAATGGAGGCCCAAGGGGTTGACAGTGCGGAGATTGCCGCGCTTTTTCAGCGCAGAGCGGGAGAATGGCCGGCAATGATAAATCGGCGTTGGATGATGGAGAAGGATGCAGGGACTTATCCCTGCCAAGGGTTTGGGGATGTGCCCCAAACACCCTTCTTCTTCCCCCCAAGATTGGGGGCCAGGGGGTTGAAAAGGTCATGGAACGCCCCAGTGAGTCCTTCCTTTTGCGCAGGACACTGAAATGAGAAAAGCTCTCGAAGACATCAAGATAGCCGACTTCACCTGGTATGTCGCCGGGCCGTTCTGCACGCGGTACCTGGCGGACTACGGCGCCCAGATCATCAAGGTGGAGAGCAGCAAGGTCCTCGATGGAGTCAGGCCCTATCCTCCCTACAAGGACGACATCCCCGGAGTGAACCGCGGCGGCTACTTCCACAACTACAACAGCAACAAGCTGGGCGTCACACTCAACCTGCGGCATCCCAAGGGCCTTGAGATCGCTCGGAAGATCATCATGTGGTCCGACGTCGTGGCCGAAAGCTTCAGCCCCGGCATAATGAACAGCCTGGGTTTAGGCTATGACGACATAAAGCAGATGAAGCCCGAGATCATCATGATCAGCCTCAGCTCCAAGGGCCAAACCGGGCCGCAGGCCCGTCTGCCGGCGGTGGGCCTGCACCTGGCGGCGCTCTCCGGATTCATCAATCTCACTGGCTGGCCCGAACGCGACCCGTCGCTTCTCTACGGGGCCTACACCGACAGCATTGCTGGTCGCTATGGCGTGGCTGCCGTCATGGTGGCGCTAGCGCAGCGGCAGCGGACGGGAAAGGGCCAATACATCGACCTGTCGCAGTCGGAAGCCGGGCTCCAGTTCCTCATCCCGCCCTTGCTGGACTACGCCGCCAACGGGCGGGTGCTCAACCGCGACGGCAATCGCCATCCCGCCGCCGCTCCCCACGGGGCATACCGCTGCCAGGGGGAGGATTGCTGGTGCGCCATAGCTGTGTTCACAGAAGAGGAATGGATGGCGCTGCGCCGCGTTATGGGCCATCCATCCTGGGCCGGCTATCCCAGATTCGCCACGCTCGCCGGGCGGAAGAGGAACGAAGACGAGTTGAACCGCCTGGTGGAGCAGTGGACTGCCAACCACACCGCCGAGGAGGTGATGAGGCTGCTGCAGGAGGCCGGAGTCTCCGCCGGGGTCCTGGAGAAGGCCGAGGACCTGCACCGGGATCCGCAACTGGCGGCGCGGCACCACTTCTGGACGGTCAAGCACGAGGAGATCGGGGACTCGACCTACGATGGGATGGGGTCAATCCTATCACAGACGCCTGCGGAACTGAACAAGGCCGCCCCGGTACTGGGCCAGGACAACCTCCAGGTTTACACCCAGATTCTGGGCCTCTCGGAAGCGGAGTTCATCGACCTCATACAGCAGGGCGTGTTTGAGTAGGGATCAGGGCAGCTCGTCATCAGATTCAGCCTCGACATCGGCGGCTGCGAAGACCTCGCTTGGTGAGGTTGGCTGCATCATATTGGCTGTCTCGCAATGTTCGATCGTGTGGCTGTGGGTTGGTGGTCTCTTTACCAGACGCGCCTAGTTCACACTCTGAAGTTCCCGCCATCTTTTCCTCTGGTGGAATTCGACCTTGGTGCGAGCCGCAGGAACCTTGCCTCTTGTTGCAGAATTGACGAAGGTCCCTTCCAAGTTCCCATCAGAATCCAGTGTCAGTCTCTCGAACTTGCCTTCGAATCTCAATCCGATTTCTGGATCACGGTAGGTCATGGACGTAGAACCGCGGTATCCTTGCCCTGCTCGACAGAGTTCCACGTCATATATGCCTTTGAACAAGTTTCCGCGCTGCTTGCGCCACGCGGGTTCCAGAGGTAGATCCGCTCTCTTGGAAAACTTCTTGTTATAGGTCAGTACGAGAACAGCTTTCCATGAATCCTTGTCTGGGTACTTGAAGAGGACTAGAAGGCTCCCCCACGCGTTGAAGCCTTCCCTGCTGAGTCTCGGATTCTCCCACCGTCCTACCTTCCACTGACCGACCAACTCATCCTGACCCTCGAACACGGACAAGAATCGGATCAGCGGCAAGTTGGCAGCACCACCGGCCTCCATAGAACCCTTCATGCCTCTTATTCTCAACAGATCCCTGACACTGATCCCCAAGAATTGCGAAATCACCGCGACCAGCGCTAGTTTCTCCATGACACAACTCCTGGTATTAGCCTAATGGGACGTTTTCCCTTCGTCCTCATGCTCCCACGCCCGTCGTCCGAATCGTACCCACACTCAGATGCGATGTCAACCTTGCGAGAGACAATCTGCCTAGTTTGATGTGGAGGCACATTAGCCCAGGCCCGGCACGCTGATCTCTCCCAGCGCCATGCGGGCAATGTCACCCAGGAAGATGAAAGGCATATGGTGCGCTTGGGCGGTGGCGAACATGTTGTCCATGCACATGGGGCACAAGCAGACCATGGCCTGCGCTCCGCTGGTCTTCGCGTCCAGGATGTTCTTCTCCTGGTCGGGTACGGGGTCCCCATTTCCCAGCAGCAGCTTGATGGCCGCACAGCACATGGCGTTCTCCCGGTCATAGGTCCGGGGGACCCTCCTGACACCAACCAGGTCGAAGAACTCATCTACGAAGTGCTCTTTCTCCGGAGTGTGACGGGAGGAGCACGGACGCTGATAGGCGACGTCAATGTTGAGACGCTTGATGAGGTGGCGGTTCTGTCGAAGATAGCCGACCACGTATTCAGAGAAATGAACTAGATTGAAGGGAACTTCCACTCCATACTTGGGAGCCAGCTTCGCGAGCATGGCGTAACAGTCGTCATGGAAACAGATGATCTCTTTGGCGCCAGTCAGCGTCAGGCGGTTGACTAGTTCCTGAGCGCGTTTCCGCTGGACACTCTCCGCACCCCAGTGGCAGAACAGCATCCAGCAGAAGTATGGCTTCCCGGTCACACGGGGCAATTCGTAGAGTTGGCCCTGCACCAGATGGGGGTGCGTCTTCTCGAAGAGGCATGTGCTCATTAGCCTTTCCGCCATCGGGTACTTGGTCAGAGGCTTGGTGAAGGCGTAGGCCTCTTCCTGGGCCTTGGCCATCTCCTTGCTGTTAAAGACATCGTACTGCTCCTGCAGAGAAGCTATAAGGTCGAAGGGGTTGGCCTTTGGGGGACAGATCTCGTTGCAAGCGAAGCAGGTAATGCATTGATGAAGCACGGGCGTCTGCTGGCCGGCCATCATCGCCTTCATCCATTCGACAGCCTGCGGCTTGTCCGCCTCGATCCACTGGCACTTCACCAGGCAATCGCCGCACAGATCGCACAGATCAGCCTTGAACATCCTTGGCCTCCCTACGTGAACAGAGGGGGCTCTGGCTCACCCCCCTCTTCAGCCTACTGCATCCTATGGCGGAGCGCGCGGGGCTGTCAAGGCTGTGGGGCGGTGTGCTCTTGACCATTCTCTCGGGCAGTTCTACCATTACAGCCATTCGAAGGATGAGCGCTAGGCAGCGGGGTGGCTGTATTGCCCCAACGATTGAAGAGCAAAGAAGGCAGAGACCATCATGAGCAGTGATTGGACAATCAGACTGGCTACTCCGGACGACGGCCAGGCTATCGTCGATCTGTTCAGGTCCGTGGGCTGGAAGTTCGAGATGAGCCACTGGAAGTGGAAGTACCTGGATAATCCGACAGGCAAGCGATGCATATTCGTGGCCCAGGATAACGGGCGCATCGTCGGTCACTACGCGGCCGTTCCGACGTACATGAACTTCAAAGGGCAGAAGGTGCTGGGAGCTCAGAGGACTGATGCAGCAGTCGATGCCATGTACAGGGGAAAGGGCATGTTCGGCGCTTTGTACAGAGAAAGCTGCAGCGCGGCAGCTTCACACGGCATTCAGTTCCTCTATGGAACTCCCAATGAAATGTCTTATGGCCGCCTGGTCAAACTCGGGACGTGTGACTCGCCGGGATTGCCCCGGCTGGAGAAGGTCCTTGATGCCAAAGCCGTGATCAAGATGACGACGGGTTCGGCCAAGATGGCAGCCGCAGCGGATAAACCGGCACATGTTTTCCTCAAGCTCTGCAAGGGAGATAGGAAGCCAGAGTCCGTTGGTCATTTGAAGGTATCGCGTGTCGCTGCTCTCGACGAGCGTTTTGACGATCTCTGGCTGAAGGCGAAGGACGACTCGCGCGTCAGTGTCTGGAAGGACTCGAGCTACTTGAAATGGCGCTATCTCGCTTGCCCGGACAGGGAATATGCAGTTCTGACGGCAGAGGAACAAGGTAACCTGATCGGGTTCGCCGTGTTAAGGTGTGTCTCGGAAGAACTGCGGCGCGGGTACGTTGTTGACTTCCTGGTGCTGCCAGGCAGAAGCGCCGCGGCGTTACTTCTCATATCAGCCGCCTTGGACCACTTCAGGGAGCAGGGAATGCACATGGCCATCTGCCACTTATTCGAACACAGCCCGATCTACAGGCTGTTCAGGAATCAGGGTTTCTTCAAGCACGGCACGAACCATTTCACCACACGGCCACTTGAACTGGGTACTACGCAAGCGGTGTCAGACTACAGACAGTGGCATCTCATGGGGGGTGACTTCGACGTATTCTAGATGGTTCGCCTCGCCTTGGTAGACTTCCAGCATCTTAGCGGCAAACCCATCTCTGCGCGTCTGGAGGAGGTAATTCGATGGTTCTTGGTTCTGGCGGGAGCGAATGGGTGTCGAACCCATGATGGACACTTGAGTTGCCCATCAACGGATTTGAAGTCCTTCCCAAAGCTAGATTCACTTCATTTTCACTTAACATGCTTAACAGTCTCTCACTTGGGGTAGACACTTCCCATGCCTCACTTGTGACAGGTAGCTAGCACTGACACCCAGTTCCTTCGCCAGTTGCCTTAGAGACTTCCTTCTGTCCATTGCTCTCCTTTCCCTTCTTGCACTTCAGTCTGTATTCTCTTTGTCTTCGGTCGCCTCTTCCTCTCGTAGTTGAGACTGAGCACTGCCCAATCATGGCCCAACTTCTTGCCCTTGATCTCACCATTCCTGAGCAGTCGCCGGACGTGACTGGCCTCCAGACCTAGCTTCTCTGCTGCCTCTTCAACACTGTAAACGTGGGCCATGCTCAGATTATACCCGATATAGGGTGGAATATCAATAGAAGATCGCGTTAAGAAACGCTCGCCGCTGCTATTGCCCCAATCAGAAGTTGCAGGTTCTCGAAGCATAACAGGCGTGCGCAACGGAAACGGGCACTGGTCGTGCAAAGGCCAGCATTCTTGAAATGATACTCTTTTGTGACATCAGTACGGCATGTCGAGATACTGGAAATAGGTCTCATGGTAGAGAATATCCCAGATGATCATGGTGGACAATCATGTCGTAAACCGGGGAGACAAGCGCCGCAAATGAGTCTGACGAACCAAGGAGGTTGTGATGGTCTCCGTCAAAAACGGGAAAGAAGTTGATTGGGTTACCGGGTCCAGTCCAGACTCCAGAGCAGAGTTGGCAACCGGTGGGCCGAAGTTCTGCGCCAGATGTGGAAATGGACTGGTTGGTCACGAGAACTTCTGCAAAGCCTGCGGCATGAAGGTAGCAGAGGCGACAGAATCGCCCGCTAGCAGTGCTGCGACTGCAGTCATCGGTAAGAGATTCTGCAACACATGTGGAGCAGGAGTGCATCCTCTGGCGGAAATCTGCCCGAAATGTGGTGTGAGACTCGCAAAACTGTCCACGAGCGATCGGGGAGATGCCTCAACCAAGTCAAGGCTTACTGCAACCCTGCTCTGTGCTCTTCTAGGAGGATTGCTGCTCCTATTTGGCATCCACCGGCTGTATCTTGGCAAGATCGGAACGGGAGTCACCTTGCTTCTTCTTGGCATTGCGGGATGGCTCGCTTGGTGGTTCTACGGCTTGGGATTTCTCTTCTGGGCAATCGGTGGCATCTGGCAGCTTGTTGATTTCATCCTTCTTCTGTCCGGGTCAATGAAGGATGGTCAGGGCAAGACTGTGAAGACTTGGACAAATGGGGGCTGAATTCGACTTCAGTTCCTCGACCCAAAGCTCCAGATTCAGTCTCTGGTGAGTTCTACCGGGGCAGATGCTCACGATCCAGGCTCCAATGTCTAAGATTGACTGTGGCATACGGCTTACGTGTGTGACTCAGGCAGGCTCCCGGCAAGATGGTACTACCAATCTCGGCACACTGAGCAAGTGCCCTTGAAAGTCTTCCTCCGGGCTACAATCCTCAGAGTCTCTATGACCTCGTATGGAATATCGTCATGAGCCTTGCTCACACCCATCGCTTGAATCTTGCAGTTCTCCCCATCGAGGTGCCATCCAAAGCATTCCAGATCGGGGTTGCGATACACATCTGATGCTGCTTCTGCATTCGCATTCAGAGCCTCACTCAGCCTCTTCAAAGCCTTGACTTCAGTCGGGCATGGAAAGACATCGTCCAGGCCATTAGCCAGCATTGCCTTGGCTATGTCTGCCATCAATGCGAAGTGCTCCTCTTTGCGCTTGGTAATCGTGGGGTCAGACCATGACCGTTACTCAACTAGCGGAGTTAAGCAATTGCAGTGAAGCCTGCGTCTCCCAGGTCAAGCATGGCACACGTCCGCCGTCGGCCAGACTGATTCAATCCACAGTCGGCAGTGGGCACTACACCAAGACTAAGGGCGCGCAGGTTGGCAAACACGCCTACTTCAGGGCAATGAGGGCTTTCTATCGCTGGCTGTACAGCCCGAGGTCCGGGTTCAACCTAGAGTCTCAAACGAATCCGATGACGTGGGTGGACGCTCCCAAGGTGCCCAGGCGGATTCTCCCCTCACTCAGCAAGTAAGAGGTCGAGTCACTTATAAAGAGAATAGACAATCCGAGGGACAAGGCTATCGTCAGTCTCTTCACAGAGAGCGGGCTCAGACTCAGAGAACTGGCGGACGTCAGGCTCGGAGACATTGACTGGCACAACCGAACTGTCCAGAACCGTGGGCAAGGGCAACAAAGAGGCTCTAGCGCCGTTTGGCGAGCAATCAGGGCGCTACCTGAAGGCGTGGCTGGCTGCGTACCATCCCAACTGCTCAAACATCTGGGGCGTGAATCGCTGGCAGATAGTGGTCATTATGAGGAACCTCAAGGCCAAGAGCGGCCTACCCTGCAACCCTCACACGTTCCGCCGTACCTTCGCCTGTCTGCTGAGAAAGGCTGGAGTGGACACCATGACCATCAAGGACTTGGGCAGGTGGGAGAGCCTAGAAATGGTGCAGAGGTATACCCGGTCGGTGACGTTTGGGGATAGCTTGAAGTTCTACAGGGCACTGTTGGGTTGAGGTCTTGCTCCTAGACCTTCGCTGTCGGCTTTATCAGGGTTGACAACTTTGGAAGGCCTTTGCAGGCTATGTACTCGGTAGTCCGCACGCCCTTGCCGTTTCTAATGTCGGTGACAGCAGCACCGTCGTACTTGTACTCTTTGCCCTCTTTGTCGGTCTCTTCGCAAGTCCACTCAACCATCAATACGTTTCTTGGGCTCAACGGCCAAGCTGCAAAGGCGATATTCCTAACAATCAGCTTCCTCTTGGGAAACTGCTCATACCATTTGTGATACCAATCCAATACCTGTTTCTTGCTTCTGACAGTGCCACCCTCAGAGAGCTCTAGCGGGATGTCATAGGTAATGTCGTCGACCGCATTCGCATATGCACCTTCGGCATCGCCTTTGGCCCCTGCCTTGTCGAAAACAGAGCGTACTATGCGTTTCATAATCCACGACGCAATCATCTTCCCAATCCTCCTACACCCTTTGCAGAGCCGCTACCTAGAGCCACTCCTTGGCGGCATTATAGCACCCGACCTCAGCCGTAACACGACCACACTAGTCATGATTCCGCTCACAACCGAAGTGGGATGCCGCTGGGCGGGGCTTGTTTAGAACGTGACAAGCCGCGCCGAAAACTTGGGTCATAATCAGGCTCGCAACCCCGTTTGGCCACATGGGGTTGAGGAGGTAAGAGGGAAAGGTTGAAGCACTATCGGTCAGGACTCAACTTACGCCCCATTGGGCAGGCGGGAGTCGAGCCGAACCCTCACCCATCGGTCGACCACCTGGGCTTCGTGAGGTACGATGGATGCCTCGTTGGCACTGAGCATTTCTTCGATATCGTCGAGTGCCTCTGTGAATTGGCGAGAATCAACCGGGTTCATATGTTCCGTCCTTTCCGGCAGCAAGCCTAGACGCTGCGACAGAAAAAGAAAAACCGACCTCGAAAGGTCGGTTTCACTATTGACTCCCCGCCACCCAAGTGACCACATACAGGTAGCGGTTCTGCGCCCCTCTGCTTCAATTAGTCGCTCGAACTATGCCGACGACCCCGCCAGACGCCCTCTGTGAGCATCTGGGCGGTGAAGCGGGTGGCGAGAGACGGGAAGGCTCCTCCTCCTTCACGAAGGTTGTCCATCGACATGGGCGCCAGCGGATCCATTTGACGGTGCTCCATGCAATTCAGGTGCTCTCAATGGGTCCACCAGCCCAGGACCGGGATAGGAGCTTGATTGACATGATCTCTATCCAGACAAGAAGAACCATAACCAGCATTCGCTGAACGGCTCCATTCCAACGAGGCAGCGAAGAGAATAGATGTGGCACATACAGTGCTACTGCCACCACTGCGATACTGAGGGAGAACCATGAGTGCTTCCTCCACACAGCATCGTATTTCAAACCGAGCCACATGGCCAAGGCCGCACTAATGATGGCGAACGTGCCTATGCCAGCAAAGACTCCGTGCAGGATGCCAGAAGCTGACGCTTCCACAGTCCCGATGTCGCAAGGAAAGATGCCAGCCATAAGCAACGAAGCGCCACACACAGTCAGCAAACCAGCGCCAATCCTAGCCACCCGGTTGCTGTTGAATTCTGAATAGAGCCCCAGCGAGAAAACCACAACGAGCATCCCGGAAGTTATCAATCCCACCACGTTGAAGATGAGGGCATAGGGAGCGCCGGATGCGCCCAGTTCGCTAAGTCGCTGCTCAGTGAAGCTATAACCTAGCTGAATGTAGCCGACGCCCATCCCCACGAGAGCCGCTAGCACTGGGGTCACAATGCCACACGCGGCCGACACTCTCTGAAAGGCCAGCCTGAGGACTGGTTTCGGCCTGCTTCCGACTCTCGTCATGACACCTGATGAATAGCATCAATGTCTCAAATGTGGTCAACATACAGGACTGTGACAACCAGACCACCGACAGCCACTGCCAGGGTTAAAAGCATCGCTACGGCAGTCATGATGTTCAACTTCATATTTCACCTTCCCTCCAAGAACAGGAAAGGGTGGACATCTCTGTCCACCCGCCTAAAGAGTCACCCCCCTTTTGGTTAGCTCTGATTTGGCCTGGGGTTGCTATGAGGACGTGTATACGGGCTCAGAGTGGGATATCGACAACGTGTCCTTACCCACTATGACCTCTAATTATCCATAAGTCAACTTCAGACTTCGCCACCGATACCAATGTCACCGGACGGCATTTCAGGGCGTTGGCCGTCATCGATGACTACTCGCGGGAGTGTCCCGCCATAGAGTTAGACACCTCGCTGGGCGGTGCCAGGGTAGTTGGTGTCCTGGACCGCCTGGCTGACACACGTGGCCTTCTTGAAGTGATCACCATAGACAACGGGCCAGAATTTGCCGGCAGGGCGTTGGATGAGTGGGCTTACCGTAGAGGAGTCAGGTTGAACTTCATCCGTCCCGGCAAACCCATTGACAACGCCTTCGCCGAGAGATTCATAGGCAGGCTACGTGACGAATGCTTGAACGAAGACTGGTTCATAAGCCTAAGACACGCCAGAGAAGTCGTCGAAACTTGGCGCTTGGACTATATTGAGTTCAGGACTCACAGATCGCTGGCTGGTCTCACACCTAGGGAATTCGCTGCAACCAAGACAGGACTCTAGTTGACTGTGGTACTAAGTACGGGTTAAGGTCAAACTCTGCCAGTTGGCGGGAGCGAATGGGTGTCGAACCCACCATGGACACTTGAGGTGCCCATCAACGGATTTGAAGTCCGCGAAGCTCACCGGAGC
>JAFGCL010000186.1 GCA_016932645.1 Dehalococcoidia bacterium
GATGATGATCAGGGCCGCGCCGGCCTCAGACATGAAGGAGGCCGCCAGGAACACATCCTGGGGAGGGCTGCTGATGTGCACCGTGTAGGAGAACAGCCGGATTATCTTGCCCACTACGAAGAGCGCCGTGCCCCAGAGGATCATGAAGTGCATCCATCCGGGATAGAGGTCGCTCATCATCCGGGTATAGCCGACCGCCACTCCGATCGTGGTCTTGATGCGGCGGAACATGTTGTCGGTCCGCGATTCCTTGCCGCCGCGCCTCCAGACGAACCAACGCCGGGCGAAGGCATAGACGAAGAGCGCCATCAGAGCGGGACTGAAGATCAGAAACCCGATGATGACCGGCGCGAAGATGTTCTGTATGTAATACAGCTGGCCACCAACGTGTGCGCTACCCCAAAAGTCCATAGGCCCTACGAGGTCCTCCTGATCACCGGACGACTGCCCATATGTCTCTCATCTAGCTTTGGATTTATCATCATGCTCCGCTGTAGGCCGGATAGAATGATGACAGGTGCATGAAGAAGAAGAACACAATCACGAACCAGATCGTTGAAAGGGCCATAACGATCGCTTTTTCATACTTCTTGTTGATGCCCAAATCGTCAAGCAGGAGCTTGAGCCCCCAGAAGAGGCAGAGCATCATGATGCCGAGGACAGATAACTCTAGGAGGATGGCCACGACTCTCAGAAACTGATCCATTTCCTCACGCTCTCATGCCGCTCTTTGCCAAGTGGGTTCTGCCTTTCTGCCGGCACTCGGGGCAGGTCTCCATTCTCAGGGCCGCCTCTCCTGTAGCGCCCAATCTGGCCTTCACGGACTCAACCATGGCTCTGGGGGCGAATGGGGTGCCGCAGACCCGGCAGTGGATGAATTCATCTTCGAAGAGCACCTGTAGTTCGTGATTGAGCTTGTCGACCTCCAGCACCTTGGTGAGATGCAGGCACTTTTCCGGGCAGATGTCCACGCACTGACCGCAACCGACGCAGGATTCCTGGCGGAAGACCAGTCTACATGAGTCGGCAGCCTGAAGGTTGGCGAGCGCGTCAGTGGGACACTGCCCAACACAGGCACCGCACCCTGTGCACTTGGCTGCATCGATGGTTATCTTGCCGAACGGCACCGTCCCGGCGGATATCCTGCCGGTGGCTTGGGTGCCCAGTCTCTCTGATATGGCCAGGATGGCGGCGGGCAACCCCAAGCTCTTGTCCGGGATGGTGGTTGACTGCGACCATGTGAACGATATGGGCTTCAACTCATCGATTCTCCGGCTGAACCGGGGAAGCCCCTGAACCAGGTTCTCTTCGTCGAGAGCGGACACCCGTTCCGGCTCAATGCCCCAGTGCTCCAGGAGCCGCTGCAGGAATAGGACTGTGCCCTTCCAGTTCGAGCAGTCCATCTTGAGCTGGCATTTCTCTTTGGACGAAATGAACACGACCCCCTGGGCTCCAAGGTCAAGGGCGCGCAGTATGAGTCCCGGCGACACCATACCCAGGCAGGGGACGGTCACCGGCAGCAAATTGGCGTCGAAGATGGGATACTGGCTGCTCTGGCAAACCATCGCGATGATTCTTGGTTTCAGGTGCTCGCCATTGTTCAACAACAAACCCTCGATTTCCGCTTCCAACTGGTCAAGGGAGAAGTTGGGGTAGATGATGGCCTGCCGGGGGCACGATGTGGTGCAGATGCCGCAGCCTCTGCACTCGGCGCTGTCGATCGAAACCGCCTTGCCATCGCTCACGATGGCCTTGAATTCACAACTCGCCCGGCATATGCGGCACTTTTCTCCCAGGCACTTGGCTGACTCAATGTACGGTGTCACGCGGTACTTGGGGATCAGCGACTGGAACAGATCACGGCGGCTGATCTCCCCCTGCGCCCGGGCGAAATGAGCCCTGCGTGCTTTGGAAGGCACGCCGGTGAACTTCTCCTGGCGCTTGACCTGCGCCCAGAGCAGCAGCTTCGCCCTCTCGACCAAGTCAGTGTTCGAATATGGTGGCTCCAGTTCCCGGACCAGATCGATAATGCCGACAGAGTCCGGATCGAAGGCGCACTTCTCCGGCTCCTGCCAGAGGGCGATTTCGGAACTTAGATGCGAGCACCCGGCCAACACCGCCGGCTGAACCTGCTGTTCCCGGATGAGTTGCGACATAACTTGAGATTGACAGAGGTTGTCGGTTATGACCACCTTAAGGCCGGGCTTCAGTTCGCACAGCCACTCTTGAATCTCTTCGAGCGGCAGCTTCGAAGTCACTCTGCCGTTGCAGCGGCAGAGGAACACCGCGCGGTCGGACGAAATGGCTGGCACTATGCTTGGCCTCCCTCGGCTGCAGGAGCAGCCTGCTCCGCAGCCTCACCTTCTGCGTGCTCGCCCTCAGCAGGGGCGGGTGTGAGATCCATGAACTTCAATCCCAGGACGAAGAGCACCCCCAGGAGGGCGACGATTCCCAGGGTCTGGAGTGTCTCGGCGGGCATGATCAGGAATCCCCCGCGGGCGCCCCAGATACCGGCGATCTCCCCCGGATAGTACTCCAGCGGTTGGGACAGGCCAGGGAAGATGATGGCTGCCCGTTCGAAGAAGATGCCGACCACGCATATGGCGCAGGCCGCAATCACCCAGCCCACCTTCTTGCGCAGCCAGGGATTGCATAGTATGGCGAGGGGCACGAAGTAGCCCAACGCCACCTGGAGCCAGAAGATCCACGCCCAGGGACCAGCGATGAGGAACATGACAGCCTCACGCTTCGGGGGATAGAAGTGGGTGAGCTTGTCCACTGCCACGAGGACCATGAGGATTATGAGCAGCACAACGAGGAGCT
The DNA here is from genome assembly GCA_016932645.1 of Dehalococcoidia bacterium. Lineage (GTDB taxonomy): Bacteria > Chloroflexota > Dehalococcoidia > UBA2247 > RBG-13-53-26 > JAFGCL01. The sequence goes on from JAFGCL010000186.1 coordinate 2,824, forward strand.
TCCCGAGAGATACAAACATATCTTTGTTGATAGGCCGCTTGCTGAATTTCAATGTGAGATAGGAGAGCAACGTCACCAGTGCTAGACCGGAGGCGAAGGCGGCAGAGACGAACTCGATCGGCTTCAAGGGCGAGTACATTACGTGCCTGGTCTCGATGAAGCCGACGATGGCCCCGGTTCCCATGTGGACGAGCATGGCCCAGAGGACGGCGACGGGGGCGATATACTTGGTCAGCTTGCTGCCTGACAGCGCGGCCACAAGGTAGGTGCCGAGAAGGAGAATGTAGCCTGCATAGAAGATGCCGTTGATGCCGAACATGGACTTCATGTTGCTCAGATAGAAGTACATGAAGAGCCGCCAGAACTTCTCGGGGCGGCCCAAGTCGGTGAGAACGGTGAACATCGCGCCCATCATCAGAAGTAGGCCCATGAATACGGCCATCCGGCCGATGGGCTTGTACTTCTCCTGTCCAAAGACGTAGACGAGGGAGGAGACCACCAGGGAGCCGGCGCTGAGACCGATGAAGAAGAAGTCGACGGTAATGAGTTGCCCCCAGGTCACGTAGTTGTTGACGCCCCAGAGCCGGAAGCCGTAGGCGTAGGCGA
>JAFGCL010000187.1 GCA_016932645.1 Dehalococcoidia bacterium
TAGACTCCTAGAGCTATGTCCTTGAGGCAGATTGAGAACGACGGACACTAGGAGGTGTGCTATGAACTGGCTATTCACTGTGGCTGCGATTATGGTAGCTGTGGCTATCGTCTTGAGGCTGCTATGGTGGGCTTTCCAACGGCCTCATCAGTTGGCTAATCAACCCCAGAGTCCAACAGAGAACCCCACAGAGCTGTGCAAGACAGAGCATAGTGCCGAAGAAGGGAACGACAAGTAGTCGAGAACAAGCGCCCGAGATCTCTTGGTGAGACCCACGGGCCGTATGTCAATAGGTCAGCCAAACCCAGGTGGGATGCCGCACACGGATCGAGGAGCTGAAGCGTAGCAAACCCCGGCGGGATCTTGAAGGGAACCTGAACCTCTGGCACGCTCTGAGGAGCCAGGCTCCCCTGCTGGGCACGTGCCAACCCTTCAAGTGGCCTCCCTGATCATGGCTTGTGCAAACCATGAGCCGGAGTGCTCGATCCAGACGCACACGCCACCTTGAGGTCTCCATCCTGCTCTGATTGCTTCTCTCACCTCTTTGGACAGGCCGTTCAGGGACTCATTCTGGATAACGCAGTATTCCATAATCACTATCCCCTCCGTCTGCGACATTCTACTATCTCAGCCGCAGATGGTCACATGGGCATCCCTCTGCATCCAAACGCCCGTTATGTCTAGTCTGAACGCGGCAGGACGGTTTATGACGCTGGGGCTTTGATGCTATATTTAGAAGCGCAATGTACCGGGACACCATCGCCGCCATTTCAACTCCTCTCGGTGAAGGAGGCATCGGCATTGTCCGCCTGAGCGGCGACGAAGCCTTTTCCATCGCCCGGGCTATCTTCCCGGGTAAGCTATCCGACCGCCGTCTGAGCTACGGCCATATCATCGACCCCGAGACGGGCGAGCGCGTGGACGAAGTCCTTGTCTCGTATATGGCCGCGCCCCGCACCTACACCAGAGAAGACGTGGTCGAGATCAATTGCCACGGCGGCCCGCTCCCCCTGCAGCGCATTCTCCAAGTGGCCCTCCGCCACGGCGCCCGACTGGCCCAGCCCGGCGAGTTCACCCTGAGGGCCTTCCTCAACGGCCGTATCGATCTGGCCCAGGCAGAATCCGTTCTCGATGTAGTCCGGGCCCGGACGACAGCCAGCCTGAGGCTGGCGCTGCAGGGCCTCGATGGCCGCCTGTCGTCCGCTATCAGGGACCTGCGCCAGCCGTTGCTCTCGGCGCTGGCCTATCTTACCGCCAGAATCGACTTCCCGGAAGACGAGGTCCCTTCGCAGGACGTGGTTCGGCCTCTTGACGAGGCGCTGCGGACATTGCGGGATTTGATCGCCACGGCCGACGCCGGCATAGTCTACCGCTGCGGCGTCAAGACCGCCATCGTGGGCCGGCCGAATGTAGGCAAGTCGAGCCTGCTAAACCGACTGCTGCGCGAGGACCGGTCTATCGTCACGCCGCTTCCGGGCACCACCAGGGATACCGTCGAGGAGGTGGCCAACCTCGGCGGCGTTCCTTTTCTCCTGGTAGACACCGCCGGCATCATCCACAGCAAGGACTTGGTGGAGTCTCTGGGCGTGGAGCGCACCCGGCGGGCGGTGGAGCAGGCAGACGTAGTGCTCTTGATGATCGACGTCAGTCAGCCCATCACGGATGCCGATCGGGAAATAGCCGCGCTCATCGGCGAGAAGGCCACCGTGGTGGTGGCCAACAAGTGCGACCTGCCCCACCAGGCCAACCCAGGGGAACTGGAACGCGAGGCGGTCTACACATCAGCCCTTTCTGGGGAGGGCCTCAGCCATCTGGAAGAGAAGATGGTGGAACTGGCCCTCGGCGGCAGAGTCATGGTCTCTGACGCGCCCATGGTCAACAATCCCCGGCACAAGGACGCCCTGGAAAGGGCGGCGAAGTCTCTCGACCAGGCGTTGCAGGACTTGGAGAAGGGCCTACCGGACGACTTCGTCACCATCCACCTCACCGCCTCACTGAACGCTCTGGGGGAGCTCACGGGCGAGACCGTTCAGGAAGACCTCCTCGAGGCCATCTTCGCCAACTTCTGCATCGGGAAGTGATCAGAGGGGCACAGCAGGTCACGCTACCGGGATCCAGCGCAACGCGCCTGCACCTGCAATCCCGTGTCGGTCAACTGGCCCTGCTGCCCGGATCCAGCCGATCCCCCGTACCCCGTGTCCCCATCGGAACCGCTGCCGCCATCCGCCCCCGACTGGGAGTCCGCTCCTGCGTCTCCCAAAGAACCGTCCTGCGCCCGTTGCTGATTCCGCAGTTCATCGAGGCCGGCGATGGCCTTCTCGTATTCCTGCATGAGCCGGAACTTGGCCGTCGCTATGGCCGCCCTGGCACGCCACGGAGCCTTCGCTTCCGCCTCATCAAGGAGCACCAAGTCTCTGGCCATATTGGCATACAATATCTCTTTGAGCGCCGAGAGCCGTTCGCCGTCTCCAGGATCCGTCGCTTCGATCTGGGCGGCCAGCTTCTCGATCTTGGCTAGATGGGCCTCAAACCGCGCCGCCAGTGCTCCCAGCTTGGCAGTGTTACCCCTTGCCGCCAGGCGCGCCATCTCCCAGGCACGCCGCTCAGCGAACTTCGCCTGCAGCCTGGCCTTGGCCGCTTCAGAGAAGGTCAGCTTCAGCTGAACCTGCTCAGCGGTCGTCTTCACAGAGTACAGCGTGTCACCGGGCACGGTGTTGGAGGATGCGGCCACGGTGCCGCCGGCAGCGAATACAAAGACCAGGGCTACGCAGGCGGCTACCGCCGCCCAGCGAGGTACCCAGCGAAGGGCCGGAAGCCTCTTCGGCTCAGGCTTTCGAGCTTCGGACCGGAGCCGGGTCTGGACTTGATGCCTGACGCGGGCCTTGAACTCCGGCCGGGGTTCGACGGCGGAAGCCGTCTTTGCGGCAGCCGCCGCTACCCGCAGCAGAGGCTCGAGCTCGAGCGCCTGTTCCGGATAGCGCTGAAGGCACTGCTCTACGCTCTCGCCGCGGAGCAGCCCTTCAGTGCACTCAGCTAGTATTTCATCAAACGGGTGGGCCACCTGGATTCCTACCTCTCTCCCCGACTCTCTTCTCTCGGCCTTCGGTGGCAGCCCTGGTCGGGGCTGCCACCACCGTACAATTCACAGGCTCTTTTCAATGCCTCTACTGCAGCTCAATGAACCAAGCTTTGTTGGTTTCGGTGCGATAGAGCACCTGCCCGACAACGTCACCGGCCTTCAATCCCTTGAACGCGTACACGTTGCCGTTCTTGGTTATCGTGGCACCGGCTGCTACTTCCAGGGTCAGAGGGCCTCCCTCTGTGTTCAGGGTCATGGTTCTGGTCTGGGTATTGATGCTGGCAATGGTGCCATTGGCCTGGCCCCACTGTGCCCTCCACTCTTCCCAACCACCTGCCTCTTGAACACGCTGCTGTATCTGCGCCCTGACATGAACGGCCTCGGCGTAACGCGCCTCGGCGTACTCCTTGGCCTTGCCCACCATTTCCGCTGCCTGGACACGATTGCGCTCCTCCAGACGGTTCTGCAGAGCTTCGAGGTTATCCATGTGCCTCTCATGCGCCTGTTCCATCAGTTGTGTCGCCTTGTCGAAGTCATCCTGATCAAGTGCTCCGTTCAGATAACCCTCGAACCGCTGCACCATGTGTTCCCACCTGTAGGCATGGACAGCTCGAAACTGCACCTCGCCGGTGCCCTTCTCGGTCACCAGGATCACCACCTGCCCGGCCTCTGGTAGTTCCGCGCCGTCGCCCAGAGTCACGATGACCTCATCGCCATTTCTCTTCGTGAGCACGAACGCGGGACCAACCACGAGATGACTCCCTACCATCATCTCTGTGGCATCCCAAGACAGGGTCACCACGCCCAACTGGTGCTGGTAGCGATGCAGCCCCTTGGCCGGCACGATCATGATCTTCTGAGCTACGCGGTCGCTGGCCGGATCGGTGAGCAGTATCGCCACCCTGTTGGCATCCTCCACCAACCCCCGGCTCTCGGCCGTAAGCTGCTGCCAGGTCTGCCATTTCGGGGCAATTGTGACCGTAGGAATGTGATACAAAGTAGCCTCGGTGACCGCTATCTCCACCGTCGCGGCATCCTCGGTGGCGCTGAGCGGCTTCACGTTGCTCAGAGTAATGACGCCCGTCCCATTGTCGCTGATGTCCACGGCCTCCACTGTCCCAAACAGCCCCCGGCCTTCACCGGCCTGGGTTGTGCTGGCCGTGGCCGTGCCCATCGTTCCCAGCATCAGCCCGCAGGCCAGTGCCAGGGTTGTGATTACCAGTATGATCCTCTTCATTTTTCTCCTCCTTAGCTCGTATTCACTTTCTACTGCTTATCGTAAATGACCGTCAGAACTATACTCCCCTCATCCCCCTCGAAATTGCTGGCCTCCACTTCGATCAGGTTAGGACCTTCTTCCAGCGTGACTACGGTGCTGAACTTGCCGTCCTCGTCTACCTCGACAGTGACCCCCTCCACGCTGACTACAGCGTCGACTTCGGTCTGCCCCTTCACCACCAGGTCTGCCGTGTAGACCGTTGTCTCGTCCAGCGGCTCACTCACCGTCAGGGGTATGGCAGAGACATCAGATTCGTCGTCGGCTTCTTCTTTGCTGCAGCCAACCGCCAGACCCGCTCCGAGGAGAATGACGAACACCCCCAAGATCACCATCCATTTCTTCAAAGTGATTACCTCCTCTCTCCCAAATGCCTTCTAACCCGTATAACGAGCCGGCACGCCAAAGGTTAGTGACCCCCACGTCACAAAAAGATCACCAGGGGTAGGGAGGAAGACGGTGGGAGTGTCCGGGCTGCCTGCCACGGGTTGGACTCTGTCAGGCGATGGGGTAGCATACTGGCGGTTGAGGGCCTTGCGGAGACCCCGCCCCACGGCACTTTCATCCTATTGACTGGTTAGCCCGCTATTGGGGTCCGCAAAGGCGCCGGACTGGTTTGATGCTATGAGATGGCAACGCTCCAGTCGTCGACTACCTCACCATCGAACCACAGCTCGACAGAAAGGGTGCCGCCTCCAGAGGGCACCGCGATGCCTCTTGTGGCCACTCCCGACATCTGGTATCCATACGCCAGATCATAGGTGGCACTCTGTTTGGCGCCGCTTTCGTGACCTTCAAAGAAGGCTCGCACGTAGAAATCGTCGGCGTCGGCTGTGCCCCAGTTGGTCACAGTGACTTCCAGATATGCCGTGTCTTCACCAAACCACCTATTGTTCACGCCCCAGGTGAAGTTGGTGAAACGGAGGGCTGGGATTCGCACCAGCTCATAGATGGCGTCGCTCTTGCCGCCATACTCGCTTTGTATGTCCGGAGGCATATCCCCCAACTCCCATGGGGTCGACGTTGTCTCCAGATAGTAGTACTTCTCGCCGTCGTACGTGTATCCGTACCCACCGGCAACGCCGTCCACCGCCACCCCGACCGCCATGTGCCCTGCATCACCTTCCCTTACCGGAGAGAATCTGATCAGGACAGCGTCATAGTCCATGGCCTGCAGCAAGGCCGCCGTCAATATGGCCGAGTCCTCGCAGTCGCCAGCTTTGTCAACCAGGGTTTCCACCGGGTAGTTGGGGTACTCTTCATTGGGAGGGTCTTCCTGATACTTCAGGCTCTGGATAAGATTGGCAGTGAAGTTCACCGTCTCTTCCGCGTTGTATCCTCTCTGAACAGCCAGCCTCTTCAGCTCGCCGGCCAGCAGGTCTGTCACCCCGGCGTCATCCTTTGGGTGGGTCACATAGATAGAGTAGTCCTCGAGCGGTGCTCTCTCCATCCGGCTGTAGTAGAGGTGCAGATCCTCCGGGATCTGCATCGTCAGCTCCCAGTCGCGCCCGTCGTATCTCCAGCTATAGGTCCTCAGAAGCGTATCCCCGGAAGATGCGGTGGGTTCGATGCTTACTACGATCGGTGCGGACGGCCGGGAGAAAGGATTTAGCTTCGAGAGCCACCCCAACTGCCAGGCAAACACTCCGATAACAGCCAGCAATGCCACAACAACGACCATTATCCCCATCACTCTCGGCCGGTTCGACGGTGACCTGACTTGCCGTCCTCCCCCCCAGTTGTTACCGGAATCGTCCATGATTATGAACCTCGCCATCCAGACCCCAGGGCACTCTGGCACCTTTGCCGATATCTCTCCAGCACATGCCTCAGAATGCCGGGGTCATCCGTGTTGTTGGTCGCCCCCTCGATCGCCGCTTCGTTCTCAGCGGCCCTCTCCTCGAGCAGCGCCTTCAGGTCTGTGAGGGCCTCTTGAACCTTCGGCCTGTCCGCGTTGGCCTCTATCACCCGCTCTATGTCATTTATGTGGCCTTCGAGGCGCAGCAGCACCTTCTCCAACCGCCGGCTGTCGCCCTTCTTCGCCAGGTAGACGATCTCCTTGACCCTTCTGTCGGCCAGACGCACATTAACCCTCGCCTTGTTGATTTCTCCCCGGCTCAGCCCCAGCCGCACCCGTTCCGTGGCCAGCTTCACCGGATAGAGGGTGTCATCAGGCATGCTGCTTGTTGAGGCCGCGACTGTTCCGGTGCCAGCGACCAAAAAGATCAAGATCACTGACGCCACTACCACCGCCCACCGGGGCACCCACCCGATTGCGCTCGCTTTCTTCCGTTCGGGCTTCGGCTCTCCACCTTGCATGCATGCCTCCAGCTTGTGCCTGGCCTGCGCTTTGAACTCCGGCCGGGGGTTCACCGCTGAGGAGGCCTTCTGGGAGTCTTCCGCCACCCGCAGCAGAGGTGCCAACTCCGCCGCCTGCTCCGGATAGCGCGCCAGGCACTGCTCTACGCTGTCACCGTGGCGCAGCCTCTCCAGGCACTCATCCAGTATGTTCTCAAAGCGCTCAGCCATTGACCACCTCACCCGTTGGGCAAAGGATCCGGCGCAGTCTGACGAGTGCCGCATGCTGTAGCACCTTGACCGCCCCCTCGCTCTTCCCCATAACTTTGGCTGATTCAGCCACAGACAGCCCGCCAGCGAAACGCAGAGAAATGATCTCCCGCTGCGCATCCGTGAGGTGCTCGCACGCCTCCGCCAACTGCTTCATGTCGAAGTTCAGTTCGGCCCGCGCTGCCGGATCATCCTGGGACGGGGCCATCTCGTCGATTTCCTCCGGAGCCACCGCCGCCACCTTCTCTCTGCTCTTCTTCTTCCAGTAATCCACGACGAGGTTGTGCGCTATCCGGAACAGCCAGGAAGCAAAGGGCATTCCCCGCCACCGATAGGAACCGATGTTCTCCAAGGCTTTGAGGAAGACCTGCTGGGTGAGGTCCTCGGCATCTGCCTGGCTCCTCACCCGGAGCATGATATAGCGGTATATCCGGTCGAAATGCTCCTCGTAAAGTTGGCCAAACGCCTCCGGCTCGCGCCTTTGGGCCCGGCGCACCAAATCCTCTTCCCTATGCACTTGCTGCCCTACACTCAAGCTTGAACAGGGCTCAGCCCTTCTGCTGCTACCTAATATAACATCAAACCGCGGCAAAGGTTAGGTAACGGCCCCGGGATCGAGCGTGTCCCAAACCCCATCGTGCGCCCATCTCTTCATGAGCCATGAGCTGATGCTGACAGCTTGTAGCTCACGAACACCCTCTTCCTGAGGCAGACATCTTCTTGAGATTTCGCATTTCGACATCGGGGCTATCCTCAGCGTTCGCGCCCCTGCAGGCCCTCGCAGCCCCCGAATGATGGACACGTTCGTGTCGTGCGTGCTATATTGTTTCAGCCATGACCTACGAAACCATCATCGGACTGGAGGTCCACGCCCAACTCCTGACCCAGAGCAAGATGTTCTGCCGCTGTTCCGCGGACTATGCCAACGCCCCACCCAACACCCACGTTTGCCCCATCTGTATGGGCATGCCGGGCGTGCTTCCGGCCATCAACCGCAGAGCCATCGAGTGCACCGTCATGACCGCGCTGGCCCTGAATTGCACCATACCGCGCTACACCAAGTTCGATCGAAAGAACTACCCGTACCCGGACCTGATGAAGGGCTACCAAATATCACAGTACGACGAGCCCATCGCCGTTCAGGGCTGGATCCAGTTGGAGGCCGACAGAGGGAGCCGCCGTGTGAACATCAAGCGCGTGCACCTGGAAGAGGATGTGGCCAAGTTGCTGCACCGAACCGAACCCACAGGGGAATCGCATACCCTCATCGATGTTAACCGCTCCGGCGTCCCGCTGATGGAGATCGTCAGCGAGCCCGACCTGCGTTCTCCGGAAGAGGCCCGGCAGTACCTGATGAAACTGCGCACCATCCTCCAGTATCTGGGCGTGTCCACCGGCAATATGGAAGAGGGCAGCTTCCGCTGCGACGCCAACATCAGCATCCGCCCTGAGGGCTCCCCCGAAACCCTCGCCAAGGTGGAAGTCAAGAACATGAACAGCTTCAAGGCTATCTACCGCGCGCTGGAGTACGAAGCGGTCCGCCAGAGAAAGGCAGCCGACGACGGGGGTCAGATCCACCAGGAAACCAGGGGGTGGCTGGATGACAAGGGGATTACCCAGTCCCAGCGCAGCAAGGAATCGGCTCACGACTACCGTTACTTCCCCGAGCCCGACCTCCCACCGCTGGTGCTGACCGAAGAATGGGTCAGCCAGATCAAGGCCCGCCTGCCGGAGCTGGCGGAGGCGCGGCGGGAGCGCTTCGTTTCCCAGTACGGCCTGCCAGCGTACGACGCCAGCCTGCTCACCAACTCCAAGCCGGCGGCCGACTACTTCGAAGCGTGTGTTGCCATGGCCCGGGGCGCACCTGTGCAGAAGAAGGCCAAGAGCATTAGCAAATGGATACTGGGCGAGTTCGCGCGCTGGCTGAACTCAGCCGGCATCGAGATCCATCAATCCAAGGTCGTCCCCGGCCACCTGGCTGAGTTGATCGGCATGGCGGACGACGGAACCGTCACCGGTCCGGCAGCCAAGAAGGTGTTCGAGGAGATGTTTCAGACCGGCCAACCTCCCAAGGAGATAGCCACCCGGCTGGGCCTCACCCAGATCGGCGATGCCTCGGCCATCGAAGCGGCGGTGAGAGACGTGATTGCATCTAACGGGCAGGCAGTGGTAGACTTCAAGGCAGGCAA
>JAFGCL010000188.1 GCA_016932645.1 Dehalococcoidia bacterium
CTTGTCCAGCTGGGCCATGCGCCCGCCGATGGTCGGCTCCCGTTCCACCAGCACCACCTCGTGGCCGGCGTTGGCGATGTCCAGCGCTGCCTGGATGCCGGCAACGCCGCCTCCGATCACCAGGGCGCGCTTCGTAAGGCCGAAGCGCTTGGGGAAGAGGGCCTCGTCGCGGCTTACCTTGGCCACGGCCATCCGCACCAGCTCGATGGCCTTGTCTGTTGCGGCTTCTTTGTTGTTACCGTGGACCCAGCTGCAGTGTTCGCGCAGGTTGGCGATCTCCAGCAGATATGGGTTCAGCCCGGCCTGGTCCACCGTCTTGCGGAAGGTGTTCTCGTGCATTCGCGGGGAGCAGTTGCCGATAACGACGCGGTTCAACTTGTTCTTGACTATCGCGTCGCGCACCGAGAGTTGGCCCGGTTCGCTGCCGGTGTACTTGTTGGCATCCACGAAGGCTACCATGGGGAACTTCTTGGCTGCTTCCAGTACTTTGTCGATGTTGATGGTGCCACCGATGTTGGCGCCGCAGTAGCAGATGAAGACTCCGACTCTAGCCATACCTCTTCCTTACTAAGCGAGTCCCTTCTTCTCCAGCATGGGCAGCGGGTCGATTATATGCTTGGCCAGGTCCAGCGCCTTGGGCGACAGTCCCATGGCTAGTCCGGCCAGTTGCGTGAAGTAGAGGATGGGCATGTTGATCTTCGCACTGAACTCCTGGTTTATGGCCTGCTGATACATATCCAGGTTGAACTGGCACATCGGGCAGGCTACCGCCAGGCAGTCGGCCCCCAGTTGCTGAGCCTGAGCGAGAATACGGTGTGACAGCTTGAGCAGGATATCCCGCCTGGTGAGCGGCAAGCTCGCTCCGCAGCAAGCCGTCTTGAAGTCCCATTCCAGCGGCTGAGCCCCCAGCGCCACCATCAGCCTGTCCATCATCTGGGGGTTCTCCGGGTCGTCGAACTTGGTGATCTCATGTGGTCGCACCAGCATGCACCCGTAGTAGGATGCCACCTTCAGTCCCTTCAAGGGTCTGCTGACAGCCATCGTATTCCGTCTGTCATAGAGTATCTGCAGCAGGTGCACGACCTCAGTGGTGTTGCCGTAGTCATTGCCCACCAAAGCCTTGACGGCCTCGAGTTTGGCCTTGTCGGCAGCCAGCTCGTGCTCGGTGACCTTCAGTCGATTGAAGCATAGTGCGCAGGCCACGGCCAGCGGCTTTCCCATCTTCTCGGCGGTCCGTAGATCGCGCGCGGGCAGCGCGATGGCCAGCGCTTCGTTGGTGGTGTGTGCGGACGACGCTCCGCAGCAGGTCCAGTCCTTGAGTTCCTCGAGGCCTATTCCCATCTTCTCGCATACGGCGCGCGTCGAGACATCATATTCCTTCGCCGTGGCATGGAGAGTGCACCCGGGATAGTAGGCGTATGTGTCTGTGCTCATCCTAGTGCCTGCCCTCTGTCTTGACGGCTGCTGAGACGTCTGGCCCGGTACTCCCGGCCTTGCTGAACACGGTCTTGACCCACGATGCTCCTCCCACCTTGGGTGGCATGATGACCAGCTTCCCCTTGGTGAACATGGTCTGCGCTGCGCCCAGGTTGCCGAAGATATTGCGGCTCTTCAGTGTATACGCAACCGCCAGGCTGAACTCGTGGGCACGGCCATACTGCCGTATCGTGTTGAGGAAGGTGCGATGGAAGAGGTCTATGTTCTTCTCAGCCGCCGGGCTTCCCTCGGTCGCGGCCAGAATCCTGAGCGACTCCATGACCTTGGCGATGTCGATCTTGGCAGGGCAGCGTGAGGAACAAGTCTCGCAGGCCACGCACAGCCATATGGTGTTGCTCTGCATGACCTCTTTCTTGAGGCCCATCTGGATGTAGCGCATGATCTGGCGCGGTCCCAGATCCATGGCGTAGTCAATAGGGCAACCGGCGCTGCACTTGCCGCACTGGTAGCAATCGAGGATATGCTGGTGGCTCTGCTTCTCGACGAAGGAACGAAGGTCACTGACGGGCGAGGGTGTTACTGCGGCTCCTGTTGCCATGGACTCTATTCTCCCCTCGACAAGACTCGTTTCATGCAAGCGGGCGGTCTTTGCACCGCCCGCTCAGCATCGTCTTTGCGTGTCATATCTAGTTTACGACAAAGGTCACTCGACCGCAAAGTGAAGCCGAACGTGACTGCTCAGATAGCTCCCTGACACTAGGCCAACACGCCTTCAAGCTGGGCCAGCAGTTGTTGCTGGGTGAATCCACGCAAGTTGGCGGCTCCAAAGCGGCAACCGGCTACGCAGAGACCACAACCCTTGCAGAGGCTCTCATTGACGACCGCAACAGTGCGGCCGTCTCTGAGGACCTTGGTGTCGATTGCCTTGAAGGGGCATATCTTGGTGCAGAGCAGGCAGCCGCTGCACTTGGCCTGGTCGATAAAGGAGACCATGGGGTCGACGACGAGGAAGTCTTGTCCAAAGAGGGCGGTTACCTTAGCCGCCGCCGCGCTGCCAGAGGCTACAGACTCCGGAATATCGCGCGGGCCGACGCAGGCACCGGCGACGAACACGCCGTCGCTCATAGTCTCCACCGGGCGCAGCTTGGGGTGCGCTTCGATGAAGAACTCGTTGATGTCGTAGCTGACCTTCAGGTTTTGCGCCAGGGTTGATGCTCCTGCGTTGTGCTCCATGCCGATACCCAGAACCACCATGTCTGCCGGGATTTCGATCATCTCGCCGAGCAGGGTGTCCTCGCCCCGGACAATCAGCTTGCCGTCCTCCTCTCGTATCCGGGATATTTTCCCCCGTATGTATGTGGCGCCGCTCTCTTGGGCGCGCTTGTAGAATTCCTCGTAGTCCTTGCTGACGGCCCTGACGTCCATGTAGAAGACGTAGCAGTTCACTTCGGGATCGTGTTCCTTGAGCATGATGGCGTGCTTGGCGATGTACATGCAGCAGACCTTGCTGCAGTAGGAGTGGCCCCGCTGCTCGTCCCTGGAGCCGATGCAGGTCACGAAGACCACTTCCTTGGGGTGCGTGCCGTCGGAGGGTCGCTTGACCTCGCCGCTGGTGGGGCCCGATGCGCTCATCATGCGTTCGAGCTCCAGGCCGGTGACGACATCAGGGTACACGCCGGCGCCGAGTTCTGTATAGCCCTTGGGGTCAAACGGCCGATAGCCGGTGGCCACGATGATAGCGCCGAACTTCTCAGTGATGACTTGGTCGGTCTGCTGCCAGTCAATGGCCTGGGTCGGGCAGATCTTCTCGCAGATGCGGCACTGTGGAGGGGCCTTGCCTTCCTTTCCGGCCGCTTCCCATTGGAGGTACTTGGTGTAGCGGCAGTTGTCCGTATCGATTACCGGTTTCGGAGGCACAGCCTGTGCGAACGGAATGTAGATTGCCGGGCGTTTGCCCAGCTTCAGGTCGAATTCTGAGTCCGCCTTAACCGGGCACTTCTGCCAGCAGGTGCCGCAGCCGGTGCACTTGGTATGGTCTACCTTTCGCGCCTTCTGGGTGATGCTGACCTCGAAGTTGCCGACGAAGCCCTTGACCTCCTTCACTTCAGCGTACGTCATCAGCGTTATGTTCGGGTGCTGGGCCACGTCTACCATCTTGGGTGTGAGAATACAGGACGAGCAGTCCAGCGTGGGGAAGGTCTTGTCGAGCTGCGCCATGCGCCCGCCTATGGTGGGATCCCGTTCCACCAGGACCACCTGGTATCCGGCGGTGGCTATGTCCAAGGCGGCCTGTATGCCCGCGATACCTCCGCCGATGATCAGTGTCCTCTTCGTAATGGGCACCTTCTGCGGGAAGAGCGCTTCGTGGCGCACGACCTTGGCCACCGCCATGGTGATCAACTCGATGGCCTTATCAGTGGCGTCTTCTTTGGCGTCCGAATGAACCCAGCTGCAGTGCTCGCGGAGATTGGAGATCTCCATCAAGTACGGATTCAGCCCGGCTGCAGCCACGGTCTTGCGGAACGTGTTCTCGTGCATTCGCGGCGAGCAGGCGGCAATGACCACACGATTCAGACGGTTCTTCTTGATCGCATCGCGAATGGCAGCCTGCCCTGGTTCGCTGCAGTTGTACTTGTTCTCTTCAACATGGGCCACCATAGGCATTTTCCTCGTTGCCTCGATGACCTTCGGAATATCCACCGTTCCGGCGATGTTGGTGCCGCAGTGGCAGATGAAGACTCCGATTCTGGCCATTGTCCTTCTACTCTACTTCCTGATTGCCTCTGGCGATTACAGTGAGTCCGCTAGCAACTCTGAGATGTCCTTGACCTGGATCTTGCCAAGCCGGTCAGTGGTCAGAATGCTGTCCTCGAAATTGAGGATGCAGTACGGGCACGCTGCTGCCAGTATGCCGGCTCCGGTACCTGCCGCCTGGTCCAGCCGCAGGTCGGAGAGCCTTTCGCCCTTCTTGGTCTCCATCCAGATCCGCCCGCCGCCGCCGCCGCAGCAGATGCTGTCCGGCCCGTGGTCGGGCATCTCGACCAACTCGATGCCAGGGATGCTCTCCAACAACTCCCGAGGCGCATCATAGATTCCGCTGTGCCGCCCCAGGTAGCATGGATCATGATAGGTGACCTTGGCGTTGACGGGCTTCGTGAGCTTCAATCTGCCTTCTCTAAGCAGTCCCAACATGTATTCGGTGTAGTGGATGACCTCGAAGTTGCCGCCGAGCTTGGGATACTCGTTCTTGAAAGTGTAGTAGCAGTGCGGCGATGTCACCACGATCTTGTTGATACCGCTCTCAGCGAAGGCGGCGATATTGCTCTGGGCCAGCTTCTGGAAGAGGCTCTCATTGCCAGACTTGCGCACGCTCTCTCCGCAGCAACTCTCCCTGGCCCCGATGACGGCGAATCTCACCCCAGCCTTGTGGAGCACCCTGGCGGTGGATCGGGCTACCCTCTGAACGTTGGGATCGTACGCCGGTATGCAGCACGAGAAGTAGAGTATCTCGGCATCTTTGTCAACGGGGGTGACCTCTGGGGGGTTGATCCAGGCGGTGCGTCTCTCTGCCGGTTCACCGAGCGGATTGCCCGTGCCGGCGATGTTCTTCAGGGTCACCCGCAGCGAGTCCGGAAGATGCCCGGCGCCCATCTCGGCCACGATATTGCGGAGAGCCATCATGATGTCGATGATGGCCACGCCCCGGGGGCAGCGGGCCACGCACGCCCGGCAGGTGGCGCAGGTCCAGGTGTCTTCGCTTTCGAAATCCACCAGGCCCAACTGCGCCTGGTGGATCAGCTTGCGTGTGGGAAAGGTCTTGACCAGGTTCCAGGGGCAGGTGCCGGTGCACAGTCCGCACTGATAGCACTGCTTCAGGGCTTCACCGCCCGCCAGCGCTACGGCATCGATTGCCTCTCTAAATGGAGCTACTACCATCCTGATATGTTCCTTTGTTTGCATCCCTTAATGAGCAAACAGAGGATAGCCTGTGCAAACCGAAGCTATCCTCCATTGGTGAGGGATGTCTTGTGCTTGCAACTATCATGGTACTACAACAGTTTTTGTTCAGACAAATCGACCCAGGAGCAATAGGGGGATAGACACTACCAAGCCGAGGCGGTGCCCTACTTCTTGTCCATCGACTGGACGATCAGCTCGCTGAGGTCCATAGCCTTCACGGTCTCTTCGACCTGCTTGGCCTTTATGCCATCTTCGAACATGGAGAGACACCAAGGACAGGCTGTCGCTACGCAGTTCGCCTTGGCATCGATGACTTCCTGCATGCGGCGGATATTCAGCCGCTTCTCGGCAGTATCCTCGATCCACATGTGGCCGCCCCCGCCGCCACAGCAGAACCCCTTCTCGTGGTGTCGCGCCAACTCCACCCTCTTGACGCCGCCTATGGAGTCCAGTACCTTTCTAGGCTGCTTGTAGATGTCGTTGTGGCGCCCCAGGTAGCAGGAGTCGTGGTAAGCCAGCTTGATGCTCTCCAAGTTGCCTACCTGGAGCTTGCCTTCAGTTATCAGTTCGGAGATGAACTGTGAGTGGTGGACAACTTCGAAATCGCCGCCAAACTGCGGGTACTCGTTCTTGAGAGTGTTGAAGCAGTGAGGGCAACTCGCCACGATCTTCTTGACGCCATAATTCTTCAAGGTCTCAATGTTCTTCTGGCAAAGCGTCTGATAGAGATACTCGTCTCCCATGCGGCGCGCGGGATCGCCGCAGCAGCCTTCCTCTACGCCCAGTATGCCGAAGTTGACCCCGGCAGCCTGCAGTACCTTGGCGGTGGCGATGGCCACCTTCATGTTTCTGTCTTCGAGAGAAGCCGTGCAGCCCACCCAGTAGAGGACATCAATGTCGGACTTCTCTGAGAGCACCTTCACGTTGAGGCCGGCGATCCAATCCGTCCTGGTAGCTGTCGTTCCACGCCACGGATGACCGCGGGTGCCCAGGCTCTGCAGAGCTCCCTGAGCGGACTCGGGGAACTCTGCCCTCTCCAGAGCCAGATTGCGCCGCATGTCGACTATCTTGTCGATATGCTCGATGTACACGGGGCACGCTTCCATGCAGGCACGGCACGTGGTGCAGTCCCAGACTACTTCCTGGGTGACGGCGTCATTAATCATATCCCGCCGTGGTTCCTTCGGCCTGGGCCAGAAGGGTATGGGGTAGACCTCATTCATGTGGGTCTTCAGGTCCTGGATCAGGTTCTTGGGCGAGAGCTTCTTTCCGCTGATGTTGGCTGGGCAGTTGTCCTGGCAGCGGCCGCAACGGGTGCAGGCATCAAGATCCAGGAGCTGCTTCCAGGTGAAGTGCTCGATCTTGGAGGCGCCGTAACTTTCCGCCGTCTCCAGGTTGATGGGCGTCAACGCTCCCTTGGGCTTGGTCGAACGGAAGAAGACGTTCAGAGGTGAAAGCAGGACGTGGTGAATTCGGGAGCGGTAGACCAGTATCAGGGCCAGGAACACGAAGGCGATGAAGGTGTGGATAACGACCCGGTGCCACGTCAGGATCTCATTCCGGTAGTCGATCGGGAAGACCATGAAGATCTTGGAGAAGCCGTAGCCTATCGGCGACCACCACCATTCGCCGAACCCGTTCAGTGGCACCTCGGATATAGCTATGCGGTAGCCCTTGATCATGAAGCCGCTGATGAGAATGATGAAGACGAAGAGTAAGAGTTGGCTGTCGTCGAACTTGTTGTCCAGGCGGGGTGGCCGCAGGATGTAGCGGCGGAACACGGCCAGCAGTCCGCCGATGATGATCAGGGCCGCGCCGGCCTCAGACATGAAGGAGGCCGCCAGGAACACATCCTGGGGAGGGCTGCTGATGTGCACCGTGTA
>JAFGCL010000189.1 GCA_016932645.1 Dehalococcoidia bacterium
CGACGCTGGCGTGGTGGGCTGTTTCGACGACTGGGGCATCAAGGAGGCAGGCGCAGTGGTCGACATACCTCTCATAGGCCCAGGTCTTTCGAGTATGCTGTTCGCATGTCAGCTCGGAGGGAAGTTCGCCGTAATCGTGGCCAATATGCCAGGACTCGTGCCTCAGATTGAACAGCAAATCAGGGCGTATGGTTTGCAGGATCGCGTGATACCCGGCGGTGTAGTAACTGATATCCACGATTTCGGTGAGACTTGGACAAAGGGTTTTGAGGATCCGCAGTTTGTGGCGAATGGGGTTGTGGAGAGATCGCGAGAGATGGTGGCTCGGGGGGCTGACGTTATCGTTGTTGGCTGCTGCGGTATTGGCCCCTTCTGCAGCGCCGCTGGTCTGCACAAGATAAAGGTGGGGAACAGGAACATACCCATTGTGGATGCCCAGATGATAGCCCTGAAGACTGCCGAGATGGCTGTGGACCTAAGGAGAGGAACAGGATTACCTTTCAATAGTCTACCCCGTCCTGCCAAAGAAGATGTAGCTAGGGTGAGAAGCATATTCGGACTACCGAACTGACGTCACTTGACCTTCACAACCTATACGCTGCCATATGCGTGAAATGCAGAAAGGCATCTCGGATTAGGCTGAAAGAAGCTGCCTCAGGCGTATTCGCCTGACGAGCAAATGGAGCCCGCGGAACCAGTGGCAAGACTCGTGAACATCCGGCATGGGTGATCAGCAATACAAGTCAGGCATTTCACATCGCCGCAGTCTTGACATTCGTACCCATGAAATGGCGTTCAGCCACTCCCCAAGTTAAGCTGCTTCTTCGATCACTTAAGTCTGCTTTCCAGCGCTTCTCTTGAACAGGAGATACAAAGGACACCAGCCAATAAGGCCGGTGAGTAACGGAACTAGACCGATGACCCCAAGCACGATGCCTACAGTACCCCCGATGACTGCGAACCCGACCACTACCAGTGCGATTCCGACTAGAATCCTGAGAACCCGGTCCATACTGCCCACATTGGTTTTCATCATCCCGCCTCCCAGTTAAGATCCGACAATCCCCGTCTCCTTATGGTAGAAACTTGGTACCAGAATCCCTATTTCCCAGAATCAGAGGTTATTGAGTATCAGTACCCCTTACCCGTCCCCATATTGCCACTGCCTTAGATAGCGCGTCCATCTCTGTGGCCGCCTCGGGCCCTTTGTGGAAGCAGAGCTTCATGCAGTTGTTCAGCACTAGGGCCCCTACGCCTTCGATACCGGAACGAACGGCTGCCAGTTGGATCACAAGGCTGACACAATCGCGGTCTTCCATGATCATCTTCTCGATGCCCCGGACCTGACCCTCGATTATCTTCAGGCGCTTGAGTAGTGCTTCGCGGGACAGGTCTGCCGTTTCTTCTGTTTCGACCATGGAATCCTCCGTAATCGTAGATGTTGATGCTACCATACCCCGTAGGGTATACTACTAGACAACTATATAGTAGCACAATTCTACCACCAAGTCTGGCGATCCTGGTATCTGCTCATGTTCATTCACAGCACAATCGCTATCGACGCTAGCAACCTGCTATATGAGATACTAGTTCGTACTCCACTGAGGCGATCATGGGGGTCTCACCTAAGCCCTCTCGGTCGACCGATGGCCTTGAGGCGTCCTCAGCCTCCAGGCGGTATGCGCGTTGCAGATTCCCCCGGTGGCGGCTGCCGCCAAAGCCCAGGCCGACCGAATTGCATTAGCGTCTATGGTGTGACGATGGGCGTTGTCTTGATGAACATGCCAACGTTGATCCGGCACACAGCTTTCTATCGCGAAAGGGGGAACCAAGCATGGAAGTGAGCCGAAGAGATTTCCTGAAGCTGTCCGGGGTTGCTGGTGCCGGAGGTTTCTTCTTGCACGGTATGCTCAAAGAGGAAGTGGCCTTGGGCCATGCAGGCCAAATACCCTTGAGCAAGAAGATCGGAGAGACCACCACCATCTGCCCCTACTGCGGAGTGGGGTGTGGCGCCATCATGGCAGTAGAGGATGGTAGGATCGTCAATATCGAGGGCGACCCGGACCATCCCGTAAACGAGGGGACTCTTTGCAGCAAAGGAGCATCCCTGTATCAGGTGGCGAACAACGAGCGACGTGTGACCAGTGTGAAATACCGTGCCCCGGGAGATACCGAGTGGGAAGAAGGGAAGACTTGGGACTGGGCTATCGAGCAGATCGCCCGGCGGATAAAGGACACTCGTGACGCCGATTGGATAGAAAAGGACACGGAAGGGCGGGTAGTCAACCGGATCGAGGCCATTGCCTCGCTTGGGAGCGTTTTCCCCAACAGCGAAGAGGCGTACTTGATGGCCAAGGCCCAGCGGGCACTGGGTATGGTGTACATCGAGAACGAGGCCAGGATTTGCGTGTCGACGGCGGTGGCTGGCAACGAGGAGACATTCGGCAGAGGTCCGATGACCAACCACTGGATCGATCTGGGCAATAGTGACTGCATCATGGCCATCGGGGGTAACGTAGCCGAGAGCTTCCCCATTTCCTGCAAATGGATTACCAAAGCCAAGGATAGAGGAGCCAAGTTCATCCATGTTGACCCTCGTTTCACCCGCACTTCGGCCAAGGCGGACATCTATGCGCGGCTCAGGACCGGCACTGACGTAGCCTTTGTGGGTGGCATGATCAACTACGTTCTCAACGACATGGACAATAACCCTGGCAGCTACAACATGGACTATGTGAGAGCATATACCAACGCCTCCTTCAAGGTAAACGCGGGTTACGGCTTTTCGGATGGGCTCTTCAGCGGATGGAATCTGGAGAAGAAGAGCTACGACAAGTCCTCATGGCAGTATCAATACAACGAAGACGGCATCCCGGAGATGGATGAGAGCCTTCAGGATCCCAACTGCGTTTTCCAGCTTCTGAAAGAGCACTTCTCCCGCTATGACGTTGACACCGTGTGCCAGATAACGGGAACGCCCAAGGATATATACCTTGAGGTCTGCCGTACCTTCGCTGCTACTGGAGCCCCGGGCAAAGCTGGCGCTATCATCCTGTCTTCGGGCGCCTGCGAGCACAGTCACGGGACTCAGAACAACCGCGCTTATGGGATACTGCAACTACTGCTGGGCAATATCGGCATTGCTGGCGGAGGAATCAACGGCATCGCCGGCGCGTCCAACGGGCTTGGCTGCTCACTGCAGGGACGGCTCTTCCACTGGCTGCCGGGCACCCTGCCACCCCCTAAGGCCGAATGGCAGGCCCTGGAAGCATATCTCACCAACGCGACCGCTGCGAAATCAAAGGTGCCTAAGACGGTGAGTCCATGGACCGAGCGCCCTGCGTACATCGTGAGCCTGCTCAAGGCTTGGTACGGGGAAAACGCCAAGGAAGGCAATGAATTCGGCTACCACTACCTCCCCAAGCTGGGAGGAAGCTACTCCTGGATGCACCTGTTCGATGCCATGCATGCCGGAAAGATTAAGGGGCTGATCTGCTGGGGCATCAACCCTGCGGTCAGCGGACCCGGCTCTGCGTATGCCAGAGAAGCCCTGGACAAATTGGATTGGATGGTGGTGATCGATCTCTTTGAGACGGAGACGGCGGCCATCTGGGAGAGGCCCGGCGTTGACCCGGGACTGAACAACGTCGAGGTATTTCTTCTGCCCGCAGCCAGCTCTTTGGAGAAGGAAGGCAGTGTCACCGGCAGCGCCCGCTGGATGCAGTGGCGCTACAAGGGGACAAACCCACCAGGAGAGGCGAAAGAAGACCTCCAGATCGTCAATAAACTGATGCTCAAGCTGAAGGATATGTATGCAGCCGAGGGTGGACCGAATGCAGACGCCATCACCAGGCTGACTTGGGACTATGGCGATTCGCCGGAGGCAGCCCATCGGGTGGCCAGAGAAATCAATGGATATGACCTGACCACGGGCAAGCTGCTGTCAAGCTTGGCCAACCTCAAGAAGGATGGAACCACCAGTTGCGGCAACTGGCTCTTCTGCGGGAGCTACACCGAAGAAGGCAACATGGCGGCCCGAAGGGACCCGAACGACGGCACCGGCATCGGGCTTTTCCCAAAGTGGGCTTGGGCATGGCCGTTGAATCGGCGCATCTGGTACAACAGGGCATCGCTGGACATGAACGGTAACCCGTGGGACCCAAGTCGGCCGGTCATACAGTGGGATGCAGCCAACAACAAATGGATCGGAGACGCGCCCGATGGCGGCAACCCGCCGGGAGCCATCTACCCCTTCGTCATGAACTGGGAAGGGAGGGGCAGGCTCTTCGGTCCTGGCAGAGCTGATGGGCCTCTGCCCGAGCACTACGAACCATAC
>JAFGCL010000190.1 GCA_016932645.1 Dehalococcoidia bacterium
AGCCAAGGAAGCCATGATGAAGGGCATCGACATGACCCTGGAAGAAGGCCTGAGGTATGAGGGCAAGCTCATGGATGTCTGCACGGCTACCGAGGATCACGCCGAGGCGAGAGCAGCATTCCTGGAGAAGAGAAAGGCCAACATCAAAGGGAAGTAGCGACGTCCCCTAACGTCCCGGCAAGGATGAGTCTCTGCCAAGGCTTGCGGGCGTCCTCCCATTCCTCTTCGCTCCCCCCAGGAGTAGGGAACATGGAGAGGATGCGGACTTCAGATGGAACTCTCTCTCCGTGATACAAGAGGTATGGCCATTGGCCACAATGCTAGAAGGGAGTGAACGCATGGAAATTAAGAAGGTCGGCGTGGTTGGTTGCGGCCTGATGGGTGGCGGCATAACCGAGGTCTGCGCCAGATCCGGCTACGACGTCGTGACACTGGAAGTCAAGCAGGAGTTCCTGGACAAGGGCATCGGGAGCATCAGAACGTCCCTGGAGCGCGGGGTCAAGAAGGGACGGTTGACCGAGCAGGAGAAGGACACGATCGCCGGCCGCATCAAGGGCACTTTAAACATGGAAGACTTTCGTGACCGTGACTTGGTGATAGAAGCGGCCATTGAGAACATGGTTGAGAAGAAGAAGATATTCGCCAGCCTGGACAAGATCTGTCCGCCAAACACCATCCTCGCCACCAACACATCCTGCCTGTCCATCCTGGACATGGCCATCGTCACCCAGAGACCGGCGCAGGTCATGGGGCTGCATTTCTTCAGCCCGGTCCCGGTGATGCAGTTGGTGGAGATAGTGAAGACCCTGGTCACTTCAGACGAGGTACTCAAGGCCGGAGAAACGTTCTGCAAGTCCCTTGGCAAGCAGCCCGTCCTCTGCAAAGACACCCCCGGCTTCCTCGCCAACCGCCTCGGCATGGCCTACCTGGTTTATGTCTTCCGCTGCTATGAGCAGGGCATTGCCTCGAAAGAGGACATCGACAAGGCAATGAGGCTCGGTTTCAACCATCCGATGGGCCCGCTGGAGTTGTCGGACTTCATCGGCCTGGACACCATTTACTACATCATGGTTTCCATGTACCAGGATCTCAACGACCCCCTGTTTGCTCCACCGGTCATCCTGAAGAAGATGGTCACGGCCGGGCAACTGGGGCGGAAGACCGGCAAGGGCTTCTACGAATACAAGTAGGCTTCAGCCTGAGTAGGCCTTCAACCCATCGGACAAACGCCACGCGGCGGATCTGAAGACAGATCCGCCGCTTCCCTCCTCGGCATTCTGAGGTCGGTCATGTCATCTGTGGGTATTGACAACCCTTCAAGCCATTAGTATCATGGCGAACGATACGAGTAAGTTGGAAGGAGGGTTGAGTGTACAAGAAGCTGGTCAAAATCGCTATCCCGTTACTGCTGTTGGCCGTCACCGCCGCGTTGACCATGGCCATCAGCAGCCCATGCTCCCCACCGTAGAGCAGGCAGAGGAATACCCGTCCAGTCACAACTTGCTGACTTGCTTAGGAACCGGAAAGGGCGGACTTTGATGTCTGCCCTTTGCCTTTTCAGCCTGCAGACAAGAGCGCCCGGCCTGATTTGACCTCGCTACAGATGACATTTGGGAGATCCCAGATGGGAGACTGAGCCACCTCCAGCCAGATACCCTACACCAAGCGCAGCGTCACTAGCACACTCGAATGTCTGCCGCAGATCGCGCCGGCTACCGCTCTATGATCATAGCCATGCCCTGCCCCCCACCGATGCAGAGGGTGGCCAAGCCTCTATGAGCATCCCTCCGCTCCATCTCGTGCAGCAGTGTCACCAGGAGCCGAGCGCCGGTGCAGCCCACCGGATGCCCCAGTGATATTCCGGAGCCGTGCGGATTGACCCTGTCACAACCTGGCTCATTGAAGTCCTTGCTCTCGCCATACTTCGGCAGACCCAGCTCCTTCATGCAGGCGATGGCCTGGGAGGCGAAGGCCTCGTTGAGCTCGACCACTTCCATGTCCTTCATGGTATATCCCGTCTTCTTCAGCAGCTTACGGGTGGCCGGTATCGGGCCCAGCCCCATGTACTTGGGGTCCACCCCACCGGAGGCATAGCCCTTGATAGTCGCCCGGATATTCAACCCGTTCTTCTCGGCAAACTCCCTGGAAGTCACCAGCAGCGCGGCCGCACCGTCGTTGATGCCCGAGGCATTGCCGGCCGTCACCGTGCCCCCCTTGACGAAGGCCGCGCCCAGCTTCCCCATCTTCTCCACGTCGGTGTCCATGGGCCTTTCATCAGTATCGACCGCCACTGGTGGTCCCTTCTTCTGGGCGATCTGAACCGATACGATCTCCTGCTTGAAGATGCCGTTCTTGATAGCCCTCATGGCCCGGTGATGGCTCTCCGCACCGACCTCGTCCTGCTCTCTTCGTGAGATGTTGTAGTCCTTGGCAATGTTCTCCGCCGTGACTCCCATGTGGTAGTCATAGAGAATCTCCCACAGCGCGTCATAGACCATCATATCGATAGCTTCGGCTTTGCCGGTCAGGTCCATGCGGTATCCCCAGCGGGCCTTGGGCAGCGCATAGGGGACATTGGTCATACTTTCCATGCCGCCGGCTACAATGGCCACAGCATCTCCCGCCCGGATGGCCTGGGCTGCCAGCGCCACCGCCTTCATGCCCGAGGCGCACACTTTGTTGATGGTAGTGACATTGGTCTCCTGCGGGACGCCAGCCCTGATGCTGGCCTGCCGCCCGGTATTCTGGCCAATGCCCCCCTGAATAACATTGCCCATGATCACTTCATCTATGTAGACCGGATGCAAAGCCTGGTCCCAATCCATGTACTTGGCCTCGATCTCGCTCTTTTCAACATCCTTAGAGACGCTGGGCCTTATCTCCCTGACGTAGTCGGGGACCACCGGCCTCACGCCTGCCCGTCTCAAAGACTCCTTGATCACCGTCCGTCCCAGTTCAACAGTCGCCACATCCTTCAGGACCCCCCCGAAAGACCCGATGGCTGTTCTCACTCCACTCACAATCACTGGCTGTCTGGTATCCATGATGCAATCCCTCCTTCAGCGCTATTATGGTTCAGTCGAGAAAGCGGTTATCCACTGGCGTCGGGACACAGTGATCCGGTCGGCACATCAGATATGAGATAGTCCCGGACTCACCAGGCTGCAGCCCACACAACTGTCGGGGCCAACTACGTCCCCCGCTTCTCATAGTCCGGGCACCAGGTGGCATTGGGCCGTTCAGTGTGATGGCAAGCGCCACGCCAGTCCCACTTGCAGGTATCACACAGTATGACCTTCATCCCCAGTGACTTCTTGATCCGTATCTTGGTCTTGTCCAGCCACCCCGGTCCGCGTTCTGTCTTCTTGGACATGGCATGATCACGCTATCCGAACGATTCGACGAGTCTATTCTAGGGACTGGAATACTCGAAATCAAATCCGCAGTCCTCTTTGACTATCAGGGGACGCGAAGTTACAATACACGAGGGAGATCACATGGATCATATGTGGGCGCCATGGCGCATGGAGTTCATCCTAACCGAGAAGCCGACTGACTGCATTCTCTGCCAGAAACCTGTGGAAAACGACGATGAGTGCAACCTCATTCTCCACCGCAGCAACCACAATTTCGTGATCCTGAACAAGTTCCCATACAATCCAGGGCATCTCATGGTGGCACCCTACCGCCATATCGCCACTCTGGAAGACATGACGGATGAGGAATTGATGGATCACTTCAGCATCGTCAGGAGATGCACCAGGGCTCTGCGGAGCGTCCTCGAACCCGCCGGCTTTAACATCGGCATCAACCTCGGAAAGATAGCTGGAGCAGGGATAAGCGACCACGCTCATACCCATATTGTTCCGCGATGGCCAGGGGACACCAACTTCATGCCCGTCCTGGCTGACACCAGGGTGCTGCCTGAAGGACTCGCCTTGACTTACGCCAAGCTCAAGGGCACCATCTAGATAATTGCCGTCACGCAATCCACCTGAATACTCACCGCCCGAGTCTGTCCCCTTTGGTCAAAGACAGTGCCTCTAGTGAACGCCAACGGGGCAGGGTGAAAACCCTGCCCCGTCTCTTGTACTTCTGGTATCGTAGGCCCGGCCTACTTGGACTTCTTGGCTCTCTTGGCTGCCTTCGTTGCCTTTTCGCGAATCTCGTCCTTCTCATGGAAGGCAGCCTTGGCGCCCTTCTCTCTTCTCTCACGGAAGAAGTTGAACTCGCCGGGCTCGTGCTTCACATTGGTGAACAGGGTGTGGGTAATGTAGCCGTAGGTGAAGGAGTCCGTCAGGCCCATGCGGTCGTAGAAGAGCTCGCGGCAGGCCTTGCCGATGCGAATGCCATCCCGAGGCATCAGGCAG
>JAFGCL010000191.1 GCA_016932645.1 Dehalococcoidia bacterium
ATGATCTACTTCACCTACCTGATCGGACGCATGGGGTTTGCCATAATGAAAGTGGTGGGGGAGCTCTTCATTGCGACGCGGGTATATATCGATACCACGCTGTTGACTAACGTGGGACGGATCCGGCTGGGGGATGGGAAGGAGCCACGGCTGGGCGATGCCCGGATAACCGACATCTTCGGCGTCACGCCGGTAGTGACTGCCTGGGGCATGAGCATGGTCACCGCGGTATTCAATGGCAGACTGCACCTGGGCCTGACCTACCGACCCACGCGGTTCTCGGACCAGACCGCTCACAGTTTCCTGAACCTCTATGTGGAAGAGATCAGGAACTACATCCTCGCTTTGAAAGCCGCGTAGCCAGAACCCGCACCCTAAGGCATGCGGAATCCTGACCTTGGGAGCCGGTTAGGCTGTGTTGCACAGAGAGCCGCCATAGCGATCGCCGTCGTTGTCAATTCGGCTTGTCTCCATACATGTACCCACCGTCACTTCAGCCTCAGACGGTCATAGGTAGCTGGGGATTGTTGATGACCTGCAGGTTTTGTAGGTAGACATAAATGGTGGAGCTAACGTTACTGTAGACGGAACGGGGTCCTTCGAACTGGCCTTCAGTCCATGAGACCGACAGGGCAGTAACCGTGCACGTCGCAGGTCGCTTGGCCCAAATGCTGGCGTGCCCTGGCCGCTTCGGCCACGACCGTCATCCTCCAACGTGAGCCGACAAGGCTGCTGCTCATATCCGGAGTCTATTAAGATTTGCGGTGGGGTTGCTTGACTGAGACAATGGTTGATGGCCGAAGTTGAGAGCGCAGATCATTGGTGAGAAGGCAGAGTCTGTTCTGAAGGAGGCTGGACGGGTGATGGAGAAGAACGTCTATGATGAATTGGCAGAGATGATTGACAAAGAGGATGCAGTTGGTATGCCTCCTACGCCATCCTTCCTGAAGGTTCTGAGTCTTCAATTCACGCCAGAAGAGGCTGCATTGGCACTCCAGACACACCTTTCTGGTGGAACTCTCGATGAGCTTGCCGGTAGGACCGGCATTGGGAAGGCCAAATTGAAGAACATGCTGATGACGATGGCGGACAAAGGCACGATTGTCTACGACCCCGCCGAAGAAGACCCGGTCTACAAGGTGGCGGGCATGGTCGCCGGCGGCCTGACCGAGACCGGAATGTGGGGTGGTATCAGATTCCCGTTCACGCGCGAACTGGGGATTGCCATCTATACAATGCTGAGAGAGCACGCCGAATTGTCCTTGGCCAAGCTCGGGTTTGGATATACGCCGGTATGGGCTGCCCAAGTGGCCCTCCCGAAGGACGCGCTGCCCACTGAGGATCTCTCTGAGGCCATAAAGGGTGCGGGGCATTGGAGCGTTTCAGCTTGCCCCTGTCGTCTCGCACGGTCGCTGGTTAAGCCGAGCGACCCATGCAAACACATGCTTCATACCTGCGTTCACACCGGCGCCCTGAGCCGGTGGGCGGTGAAGCACGGCATGGCCCGGGAACTCACCTATGACGAGACGCTGCGATTACTGCGGGAGTGCAACGAGGATGGGCTGGTTCATACGATCAACATTTACGGCCAGATCTGCAATTGCTGTAGAGACTGTTGCGCCATATTCCACAGTTTCAAGCTGGGCGCCCCGACATTCGCCCCGTCGCCATTTATGGCACAAACAGATCAAGAGAAATGCACCGAATGTGGGACTTGCGAGGAACGATGCCCTGTCGGCGCTATCCATCTGGATGGTCATGCCGTTGTTGACAGTTCCATATGTATCGGATGCGGGGTATGTATTCCCGCGTGCAAGCAGGAGGCCATGAAGCTGACGAGACGCCCGGTGGACCAACAGACAGCAGCCATGTCAAGAGAAGACAGCGGCAGGTGAGGCACTGTGGCCATGTAACCCGAGACAGGGCAACCGGGAGAGTGGCGAGTCCGGACTCTCGCAACTGTAGCTTAGGAAGTGGTACTACTGGGGGTGAGTCAGTTGTGCGGATCTGGTCACCTGACCTGACGTTGACCTTCAGGCTTTTGCGTAACTGCTACATCACAGCTGCAGACTCCTGCAAGTAGACATAATGGTGGACCTGGTGGGACTCGAACCCACGACCTTCTGACTGCCAGTCAGACGCTCTCCCTCTGAGCCACAGGCCCAAACTGTGTTCAGTTTAGCAGAATTGGGGCGGGGTTGACCAGTGTCATTTTTGTGAATTTGCTCAGATTTACTTAATTTCTCCCTCGTGGCCACGCTTGGGATTCTACTTAACTTGTGACTCTGCGACATTTCTTTCCTCCTTCTTTCTATCTCAGCAACGGCGCTTTTCTTCATTGCTTTCCCCCTTTCCTCTTTCCTTTCTCCTT
The DNA here is from genome assembly GCA_016932645.1 of Dehalococcoidia bacterium. GTDB lineage: Bacteria > Chloroflexota > Dehalococcoidia > UBA2247 > RBG-13-53-26 > JAFGCL01. The sequence continues at coordinate 2,372 of JAFGCL010000191.1, forward strand.
CATGTAATCAGGGTGGTTACTTTCCCATGCCTTCTGTCTGCATTTCTGGCTACAGTATTTGCTGCGAGCACCAGTCACTTCAAACCGTGTTTGACATATGGGGCAGCGTTGCTTCCTCGTCTGGCCGAGCAACTCTTGACTGAGCATCACCCACATAGCAGTGAGAAGGTTCTTCGGAAACAGGTGAACGTCCCTAATGTCCTTTGAGAACGGCAGGAGTTGCGGGTAAACACTCTGTTTGAGTCTTGCGTTGATTTCCCTGCAGACATAGTACTTAGCTGGCCTGAAAAGCTCTCCTTGCCTCACAAGTTCCAGCAGTTGTGGATTGATGTGTCTGCTAGCCAGAGTCACGGATGAAGCGCGTTCCCCGGCTCTTGCTGCGTCAGTGACGCCCTTGTAGCGAAGTGTCAGCCTATCTCCTTCTACTGACCACTTGAACAGCAAGCCCAACTTCCCAGCGTCTTCGCTCTGCACCCAGTCCCAAATCTGCAGTGACCTGGCCAGAGCCTCAATTTCGTCGTACCACCTTCGCAGCGGCTCTCCAAATATCCTCTCTCCCCCACCCACAGGGGCGAGGGCGACATCCACCCCCAGCAGGCCATACTTGTCGGCGAAGGCCACTATGTCTTGCTCGTCCTTCAAATCGGCGAAGTGACTGTGAAGGTTTGATTCCTCGAGTGGGCGATAGTATTTCTCGGCACTGCTCCTAGCCACTAGCCAAGGCGGTGCGGCCTCTGGCTTCCCTTCTAACCTGGAATCGCAGAGACGGTACTCCTTGCTGTCCACCACCTTGTAGCCCTCAGCAGCTGCGCTCCAAAGAAACCAGTGCTCTCCTTGGTAACCATCGTCCCACTTCATTGCATTACCTCACTGACGTTTATGCTGACGTTATATGTATTGCTATCGTCAGTAGACAGTCTATCATAGATGTCAAGCCGAGACAAACCTGGAGGTGAAACAAGTGGAAATGAACATGGTTCGGGCGGTTCGAGTGGGAAGAGGTTTGACGCAGAGCAAGTTGGCTAGGCTGGTTGAAGTCCCAGAGAGCCAACTGTGCGCGGTTGAAAGAGGACGTCTACACCCCTGGCCAAAACTACGCCGACGACTGGCCGAGGAATTGCAGGTTCCCGAGAACGAACTATTTCCGCAGACTGCCGGGAAGTGACCAAAAAGAAGCCCCGACTGTTGCTTGTGCGCGTCAGTCGGAGCCCAGAGGTTCGGAGGAGTTACCCCCTATGCTCAAGAGAGATTCTACCACAATTCGCGTGAATGGCAAGATTGTCGGTGAGGTTCGTGGAAACAAGTTCGTCAAACGGCTTCGGGCATCCAAGCACATGCTTCGAGAGCCGAAGGGCTGGGCAGTTGATGTCCAGTCGCTAGATGATGCTGAGTGGCTTGGGGCCAGGGATGTTGAAATTGAGGATACTGAGACTGGAGCCGTCTATACGGCGAGCATTGAGCGAATCCGCAGCAAGGGCTTCGTAATCAACAGGGGATTCGGCAGGCAGATATGTCTCTGCCTTCAGTCATGGAGCGTTCGGCATCCGGGTGAACCTCAGCAGTTGACCCTCGCGTTGGGGGTTATGCCATGAGGAGAGATGTCCCTGCCATTGTCCAGCAGCAGTACGAAGCAGCCATGCGGACACCTAACCTGGACCGTGAAGAAGCGGAGCGGAGGTTTCCCCAACTGCTCGAATGGCTTCTCCAGCATGTCAACCTCGCTGACGTAGTTCGGGACAGCGGCGTGTCCCTGAAACCCGTCTCGCCCGATGCTCCCGGCGTCTTCTCTGGTGACTGCCCGTTCTGTGCGGTGAGTACGTGATGGAAGCGGAACTGTACCCAATCGCGTGGCAACTGCACAATAACGGGTTCTCGGTTATCCCATCGGGCGGCGGCGATAGCGGCAAGCATCCCCTTGTTGTTTGGACAGAGTTTCAACACCGACAGCCGACCGACTCGGAGATGCACACATGGCAGGACGAATATCGCCCTTCGCTCTGGGGGGTAGTCACTGGGACCATTATCGTCTTCGACTGTGACACGCCTGCGGCGGCGGCTCCATTCGAGGCGGTTGGACTGAAGCCTCACGTGAAAACACCCCGTGGCGGCTGTCATTTCTACTTCAAGGCCCCGACGGAGAACGTCAAGACCGCGGCGGGCATACTTCCCGGCCTGGACGTGCGGGGCAATGGGGGTTTTGTCAACGTGTGCGGCCACAACCATGCAGGGCCATACGTGATACTGAAGACGCCCAGCTCGGATACCCTCTATGACTGGGACCAAGTGCCCGCGGTGGTTCTGGAGGCCATGAAAGCCCCTCAGAAGCCCATATCCAGGAGTGACGGATCTACCATCCCTCAAGGTCAGAGAAATGACGTCCTGACCAGTCTGGCAGGGACGATGCGACGGCGGGGAATGGAAGAGGCGGCCATTGTTGCCGCACTACTGGAGACGAACGCGGCCCAGTGCGCCCCGCCTCTGCCAGAGGAGGAGGTTAGGGGAATCGCTGCCAGTGTGGTGAGATATCCCCCTGTACCCCCTACTGGCAACGTAAATAACGTACGTACACATATATACGAACGGGACACACGCTCCCAAGCACAAAACGGGATAGGAAACGGGACAGTTGCAGCGTGTCCCGATAATCCCGAAGGGGACGGAAACGGGACACTGGCAGACCGGGTGCTGGAGTGGGTGAAGGGCTCCGCGGGCTGGTGGTCAACGGCTGAGCTTGATTCGGAATTGAACATCCACAGCCCCGAAGACAAGGACAACCGCAAGAAGATACTGTACCGACTCCGGGACAAGGGCGTTATTGAGCGACACCTGACCATCAATCGGCAATGGCGCTACGTGAACAAGGCAGTGACCGCTCTGGACATCCTCGCAGCCCCGAAGACTGGAGCCCTTCCCCTCAAGTGGCCGCTGGGAATCGAGAAGCACGTTCACCTGTTCCCCGGAAACATCGTGGGTATTGCTGGCGCTCCCAACAGCGGCAAGACGGCGCTGCTCTTAGACTTCATTCGGCTGAACATGGACCGCTTCCCGATTTACTACTGGTGCAGCGAAATGGGCAGCGCGGAACTACGGAGCCGCCTGGAGCAGTTCCCTGGCATGAGCATTGACGACTGGAAGTTCAAGCCGTTCGAGCGGGCCTCGGACTTCGAGGACGTTCTGGTTCCTGACGCTATCAACATCATTGACTACCTGGAAATGACTGAGGATGTCTACCGGGTGAACTCCTATCTGACGAAGTACAGCCACAGGATTGGCTCTGGGCTGGTTGTTGTCGCTATTCAGAAGAAGATAGGCGCACAGCTAGGCCGAGGCCAAGAGTTCTCTTTGGAGAAGCCCCGCCTGTACCTCAGCATGGACCGCGGCAAGTTGACCATCATCAAGGGCAAGTCATGGGCCAATCCGAAGGTTGACCCGAATGGACTCACCATGAACTTCAGGATAACTGGCGGTTGCGTGTTCGAGTTCACGCGAGATTGGGAGGGAAAATGACCTCCTGGAATACGAAAAAAATCTGTGCGAGGTATACACGCAGGGACGCCCAAACCTTCGAGAAATCGACCCCCCTATCCCTCGCGGGCAATGTTGACTGAAATGGTGAGCAATTATGACTACTAGTCAGATGCTCACTCACAAACTACTTAACAGGGTATGGGTAGCCGAGCGTGGAAATCGTCAGATGTTAAGTGCACAAGAGATGACGAAATACACAAGGAGGTTTGCATGACCGAACCAGAGAGACGGCGCTGCCAGGCTACCCGGAAGGACGGCGAACCTTGCCGCGCGTGGGCGTCCCGGAGCACCGGCTACTGCCCTCTCCATAGTGAAAACAGCCGTCAAATACAGGTATTAGGAGGTCAGTCCAAGAC
>JAFGCL010000192.1 GCA_016932645.1 Dehalococcoidia bacterium
CGCCACATAGCCCAGCGTGGCGTTCGCCTCCTGCCAGTTCGTCATCAGGTCGATGCCCTCCTTGAGGCACCGCTTCGCCGACTCAAGATCGTTCCACTCGCGAAGCAGATCGCCCAGACCAATCAGGGCAACCCCGGCCATCGGTGAGAGATTGCCTTTGGGGTCGACGGCCAATTCCAATATCCAGTCATAGTAGTCCTTGGCTTGGTGAAGCTGACCCCGGGTCACATGGAGCTCAGCCAGCCGGTTAAGTCCGATGACCGTCAGCATCAGGTTGCCCGTGTCCCGTCCCACCCGGACGGCCTCTTCGAACACGGGTTGGGCCGATGCCACATCCCCGGTGAGCATATAGACTAGGCCCAGGTTGCAGGCCACCACATTGCGCAGGAAGCTGCTCTCCTCAGGCAGGAGTTGCAGGGCCTGGCTGGCCAGTTCGGTACTCTCCCGCGTATCCCCTTTCAGGGCAGCCATGAGAGCCCGCAGCATGGCCACCTCACCGCAAGCCAGTCCGGCGGGGTCGCTCTCGGCGGCTGCTCTCAGGTGCTCCTCGATAGCGGCCAGCGGGCGGCCACTTAGCAACAGCGCCCAGGCGTTAAAGGCGCAAAGACGTGGGCGGCAACGCACCACGTCGTCCGGAAGCGCCTCAACCCAGCCCAGGAAAGTAGCCACCTCACCCCGCATCAGGGCAGACTCAGCGGCTCTCTCTATCAGGTTGGCCGCGCGGTCGCAGTCCCCTGCACCAAGCGCATGGACTATGGCTTCGTCAGTAAGTCCATTGCGCTGACACCACTTGCTCGCGCGGCTGTGCAGAAGCCTGACCCTGTCATGTTCAGATTGATGCAGGCGCTGCTGCAGGATGTCAGCAAATAGATGATGGTAGCGGTACCACGTTCGCTCGTCGTCACACGGGACCAAGAAGAGATTCGCCTCTTCGAGCCGTCTCAGCACGTTCCGGCTGTCCTTCCGGCCAGTCACTGCATCGCACAAGGGTCCGGTCAGTCTGTCCAGAATAGAGGTTCCCAGCAGGAACGACTGGACATCAGCCGTCTGCCGGCTGAGCACTTCGTCGCTGAGATAGTCCAGGACAAACCGATGGCTGCCACCGAAGGAAGCGACGAACTTGGAGATGTCTTCCCGGCCCCGCATGGATAGCGCCGCCATTTGAAGGCTGGTGACCCAACCCTCGGTGCGGGCATCCATTACGGCAATGTCGCCTTCGGAGAGCCCGAGACCCATCAGGTCATTGAGCAAGACAGCCGCTTCCTTAGGCGTGAAACGCAGGTCGCCGGTGCGGATCTCGCACAACTGCCCGTTCGCGCGGAGGCGAGCCAGCGGCAGAGGAGGGTCGATCCTGGTGGAGATGACCAGGTGCAGTTGTGCTGGCATATGGTCGACCAGGAAAGCCACGCCTTTGTGAATGGACTTCTCGTCTATGGTGTTGTAGTCATCGAGAACGATCACAACAGGCTGGCCCGGCGAATCGCCGCAGTCTGGCATCTCATTGATCAGCTCGGTCAACAGCGTATCATAGGAGGGCAGTTGAGGAGAGTCGATCATTTCCATGGCTGCCTCTCCCAGTCCCAGATAGAGCCTCTGTAGTGCGGAGATGAGACATGCCCAGAAGCGGCTGGGATCGTTGTCGTCGGCATCCAGCGAAACCCAGCCCACCGGCGTTTCGCTAGAGCTGAAGCACTCGCTGAGTAGAGTGGTCTTGCCAAAGCCCGCCGGGGCCGAGATCAAGGTCAACTTCCGGCCAAGGCCCTCTTTCAGTAGCTCGACCAACCGTGGGCGGCGCACCATCTCCTGGGGTACCGGGGGCATGTAGAGCTTTGTCTTCAGTATCGGAGCCATCGTTCAAGGCCTATGGCAGATATAGCATATTGTATAGGGATACTCAACAGGGGGAACGCATGCACCTCGCCCGTGCCACACATCGGGGCGTGCAGAGGGGCGAAGGCCCTCTGCCGATGATGTGGGGGTGTCCCCCGAATCTCTCTTTTCTATCCCCCCAAGATCTCAGATCAGCCTCAGGAGGAATGGGGGATCAAAGGGGGTTGACAGGAGTCTACCAGAGCAGAGGCTCTGCCTCAGTGATCCTCCCCACCATCTCATCGGCCAGCTTCTCAGCATCCTCGCCGTATTCCTGGAGCAAGCTCTCCTTGGCCCATATGGAGAAGAGGTAGCGGATGCAACGCGAATCCTGCCTCTGGGCCAGCATGAACTCCTCGTGCTCCCGGTTCACGCAGATGCAGCCGGTCCTGGGATCGTACCAACTCCGCAGTTCGGCTTTAGCCCGCGGCGGAGGCCGCAGCTCGATGTAAGGCGCCCTGGTGTACACCGGCACCCGCGGCGCGCTCTGCTTGTCCGGGGCGGGTTCAGGCTTCTCTTCTTCCTTCAGTGACCGGTCCAAGACCTTCCTCACCTGCCCGATACCCGGCGTGCGCATGGCCAGATCTGCCAGCAACCCCCGGTCGCGGTATCGCAGGAACCTGTCTATCAGCTTCCCGGCCTTGCCCATGACCACCTGGAAGCGCCGTTCCTGGGACTCGGCGCTGATCTGGCCGATCATCTCTTTGATCTCCGGCTCTGTCTTACGCAGCGCCGCCACGAAGGCCTGGTAGACCCGCTCCTGGACCACCGCCGTCTTGTCGGCCGTGCGCTTCAGGTGATCACAGCGCACGTAGCCCTCCAGGCGCTTGTCGATCCAGGGCAGGGCCTTGAAATCGTCGAGATCGGTCAGGAGGCAGATGCGCGTGCCGCCGCGCCCGTAGAGACTGACTGTGGCGTCGGCCATCTCCCAGGGCAGGACATGCAGCTCCACATGCACTGTGCCCAGGCGCCCCAGCGATATGGTCTCGGACATGGCCTTTATCCCGCGGTACCGCTGCGGCGGCACCGGCTCGAACCCGCGGCCATCGGAGATGGCCATGGCATAGAGGCCCTGCCTCAGGTCACTGGCGAATTCCCGTCCCAGGTACTCCTTCAAGCCCTCCTTGTTCAGCTTGTCGGCGATCTCCGGCAGGATGCCCTCCAGGTAGACGATGGTCCCGCGCTCCGAGTGAGTATGGCGCGGGCACCGCCCCGCTATCTGGGCTTGCCCCGTCTTCAACCAGTGCCGCTTGAGCACCACACAGCTTGAGGGAGTACCGTCGGCCACGGTGGAGGCCAGGTGTAGTTCTTCCGCCACCAGCGAGAAGGCAAGGATGCCGATGCCCTTTTCCCCCCTGAGGGCCATTTGCACCTTTTCCGAGTCGCCGATGCGCTGCAGGATGGACTTCATTTTATCGCGGTCCATGCCGATTCCGTTGTCCACCACCAGAATCCGGCTCAAGGTCCGGCCTTGATGCTTGTTCTCCGGGGGCAGATACTCCAGAATGACTGATATGCGGCCCTCATCCGTGTTGAGCTGCTGGATGGCATCCGCGGAGTTCTCCACGAACTGCTTGATGGCTTCCTGGTGGCTGCGGCAGACATGGGCGAGGACTTCGAACACACCGGGGCCGGTCTGAAGCGTCAACCTGGCCATGTGGCACCTCCTTATGTCAACTGTCCCTTATCGCCACTGCGGGGCCGTCAGGCTCCGCAGGAAAGGTCAGCGCATGGGCTACC
>JAFGCL010000193.1 GCA_016932645.1 Dehalococcoidia bacterium
AGCTCATTCTGGGGGGTAATGGGGTAGCCGAAGTAGCACTGGCAGCCGGCCCGGATGGCGGCCTCGCCGATGACGCTATTGCCGGACATGAGTACCCTACTCACGGTACACCTCTATGGCGGCTTCCGGGCATACCACGGCGCAGATGGCGCAGCCGGTGCATTCGCTGCCGTCGTTGAAGGCGGCGGGGAAGTAGCCCGCGGCGTTGACCTTGTCGGATATGGACAGAGACTTCTTGGGGCAGAAGGCGATGCATACCTCGCATCCCTTGCACATCACCTGATCGATTTCAACGCGTCCTCTGGCAGCCATGTCTCGTCACCCAATGGGCATGATCTATAATTCTATTCCTAAGTCGTGTTTGTTTACAACTTTTTCACTTTTTCCTGATGAGGGAGTCGTCCAGGCGGGCATCTCTCCAACTCCTTCGGCTACCGTACTCCCACCCATCCATCCTTATGGGCAATGACCCGGCAATTGAGAGGGCGGTGCATAGTGTCTTCGGTGACCTACGCTTCTTCATCGAGCCAATCCCCCTGTGTCCCCCTTTGCCAAAGGGGGAATGAGAAGAAGCGCAGAGGGGCTTTGCCCCTCTGCACGCCTCGTGGCCGACTACGCGCGAAGTCCGCCTGGGGCTGTTTCCTGGCCCTCTTTCATCCTCTTCGAGGTCGTCCGAATGGCTAAGGCTAACACGGGCGAAGCATTCGCGCGTTACGTTCGGCGATTTGCCCAACCTGATTCAGATCATAGATATCCGGCGCTTCTGACTCTATCATCAGGTTGTGCAGGTTGGCAGCACTGGTTGTGCTGCGCGGAGGTGATCGCTAATGGTCATTGAGAGCATACCTAAGGCAGTGGGCATGGCCTTCGCCGTGCTGGTGTCTCTTCTGGTGGTCATGCTGCTTCTCAGAGGGAAATTCAACCGGCGGATCGGCTTGGTGCTGCTCGTTGCTTCAACATTGATGGGGTTCCTGGTGTTTGCGCCGATGCTGCCGAACCAATTCCAGGTGCTGCTTCTGGGTAAGACCAGGCAGTTGGGCGTGCCCGTGGCGCTGGCCGCAGTGGTGCTGTTTCTGTTCGTGGCGATGGCATTCGTGCTGGGGAGATCATTCTGCGGCTATGCCTGCCCCATCGGAGCCGTGCAGGAGCTGGTCTATAAGCTGCCGGGGAAGAAGCTCACTCTCCACAGCAAGAAGATCACTCAGGCGTTCCGCTTGGTTTCACTGGCCGCTTTCCTGGTGCTGACGCTGGTGTTCTCGCTGGGCATGCTCAACTATCTCGGAGTGCACGATTTCTTCTACCTTGACTTCACATGGTACTTCCCGGTGTTCCTGGCGATCGTTGTGCTGGCCGTGTTTCTCTACCGGCCGTTCTGCCGCCTGGTGTGCCCGTATGGCACGATACTGTCCCTAGCCGCGATCAAGGGCGTGTTCAAGCTGCGGCGGAATGACAACTGCAACGAGTGCGGCGAATGCGAACTGGTCTGCCCCACAAGCGAAGCTGGTGCAACCGACCTCAAGCAGGAGTGTTACCTGTGCCATCGGTGCGTGGAGGCCTGCAAGAGGAATGCTATCAGCTATGGCCGGTCCAAGATGTAGGCGGCGCCGGCTGATCCTCAACGACGTCGGCTTATCCGACAACGGGGCGTGCAGAGGGGCAAGATTCCAAGGTTCTAATTATGAAGTATGAAGGATGAAGTGTGAAAGAGGTGCAGGAGAGTATATCCTGCCGGGGGTTTGGGGGTGTCCCCCAGTTCCCCTTGTGCCCCCCCCCCAAGATTGGGGGATCAAAGAGGGTTGGAGGAGGTTTGCTTCGGAGCCCTCCGAATCGTTGTTTCGGGGGTGCCCGATCCGAGTAGATTGTGATACCATGTGTCTTACCCGAAGGTGGTGGGGGAGCCTGGGGGTCGGGGCCACGTGAAATCGCAACCTCTGATATCAGCACAATAGCCAATCTGAAGGAGGACGTATGAAGCCGAGAGAGATCAGGCCGGGGATTCACGCCGTCGGAGCCATAGACTGGGACAGACGGCTCTTCGATTCACTTATACCGCTGCCCGACGGCACCAGCTACAACTCGTACCTGGTGAAGGGCAGCGAGAAGACGGTGCTCATAGACACGGTCGATCCGACCATGGAGCATGAGTTGTGGCACCACCTGGCTGATCTCGACTGCCGGCATTTGGACTATGTCGTGGCCAACCACGCGGAGCAGGACCATTCGGGCATGCTCCTCCGCGTGCTGGAGAAGTACCCCCAAGCCCAGGCAGTCTGCACGCCACGGTGCAAGGGGATGCTAATGGACTTCCTGCTCATTCCGGAAGAGCGAATCATGACCGTTGAAGACAAGCAGACCATCTCACTGGGCGACCGGACGCTGGAGTTCATCCACGCTGCCTGGGTGCACTGGCCGGAGACGATGCTGACCTATGTGAAGGAGGAGAGGATCCTTTTCCCTTGCGACCTCTTCGGCTCCCACCTGGCCACTACGGACCTCTATGTGACTAACGAAGGGCGGGTCTATGAGGCGGCCAAGCGATACTACGCCGAGATCATGATGCCCTTCCGGGGCAATATCGAGAAGCACCTCGAGCGCCTCAAAGGCTATCAGATTGACATAATCGGCCCCAGCCATGGCCCCATGTACAACAGGCCCGCCTACATCATGGATGCCTACCGTAGCTGGGTTCTTAACAAGCCCAAGAACGAGGTTGTTCTCCCATACATATCGATGCACGGCAGCACGAAGGTGATGGTGGAGTACCTGGTTGGTGCTTTGGCAGACAAAGGCGTCACGGTGAAGCAGTTCAACCTGGAGAATGCAGACATCGGCAAGCTGGCCATGGCGCTGGTCGATGCCGGCACGCTGGTTATCGGAACGCCCACGGTGCTGGTTGGCCCTCACCCCAACGTGGCCTATGCTGCTTTCCTGGCCAATGCCATCAGGCCCAAGCTGCAGTTCGTCTCTATCATCGGCTCCTTCGGCTGGGGCAGCAAGGCTGTGGAGCAGCTCAGCGCCATGATCCCCAATCTGAAGGTGGAGGTGCTGCCGCCGGTGTACTGCAAGGGACTGCCGAAGACGGATGACCTGAAGGCGCTGGACAGTCTGGCTGAGGCCATTGCCCAGAAGCACAGGGAGCGCGGGTTCGCGTAGACGCTTGGCGTGGACCTCGCCACTCGGCGATTCTGCCGATGCGTTCCAAGGGCACAGCACGCTGTGCCCCAACGGAGTATGTGCGGCGTACAGAGGTGCAGGAGAGGTTCTCCTGCCGGGGGCTTGGGGGTGTCCCCCAGTCCTTCTTTTCTCTTCCCCGAAGATTGGGGGAACAAGGGGGTTGAAACCTCACCTCAATCAAGGAGGAATCAATGATGAAGAAGGACGAAGCCAAGACACCCAAAGGTGAGAATCTCATTGGCAAGGTGCTGAACACGGCTGGTCTCGTGGAATACCAGAAAGGCGCCGTAGTCAGCCGCCAGATCATCAACAAGCCGGTGGGTACGGTGACCGTCTTCGCCTTTGACAAGGGTGAGGGGCTGAGCGAGCACACCGCGCCGTTCGATGCCCTAGTTCAGATTCTGGACGGCGAGGCCGAGGTCACCATCTCCGGCAAGCCGAAAAAACTCGTGGCGGGCGAGATGATCATTATGCCGGCCGGTCAGTCCCATTCGCTGAAGGCGCCGGCGCGCTTCAAGATGGCGCTGGTGATGATACGGTCGTAAGGTTGGCCTACGCAGTCTGCGACGGTCACGTCGCGGAGCCAACGCAGCCCATCCCCACCTCCTCCCGCTGACCAATCCCCCTTGATCCCCCTTTGGGAAAGGGGGAAATGAAAAAGAACGCAGAGGGGCTCCGCCCCTCTGCACGCCCCGAGCCAGACTGACTCCTCTCCCTCGATGGGAGAGGCAAGGGAGAGGGTGAGACCTTCTCAGCGTGGCTGTCGGGTCGCCGGCCCGCCGCCAAGGTCATCGTAGGGGCATGGCTTGCCGTGCCCGCGAGCTTTGTCCATCTTGAGGACGCGATGAATCGCACCCCTACAACCTTACGCCATGGGAGAAACAAGATGTAGGGTGGGTCGAGCGAAGCGGACCCACCAAGAGGCAGGGGATCAAATGTGAGGGATGCACCGTCGTTTCGATGACTGGGATTGTGGTGGATCCGTCCGACTGCGGCGGACTTGATCCACCCTACTTCTTGAGTTGCTCCGCGATGTCCCCCAGCCCAAGCTCCTTCAGCCTCGCTTCGCTCGGCAGGCCGGTCGCCGGATCCCATTTCCGGAGTCCATAGTACTCCTGCTTCATGGCCTCGAACTGGGCTTTGTCGACCAGCCTCCCCTTCATGGACACGACCTCATCCCCTCTGCCCGGCAATAGCAGGTCAGGGTTGGTGAGGTCGAACTTCAGAGGGGTGGTGTGCCAGTGCTGCGGGAGTTGATCATCCTCCGCCCCCCGGTGCCCCTCCCTCAGCAGCACGGCGCGGTTAAGAGTGAAGACCCGCTCGCCGATCTCGTTGAGCCCGATTTCGTCCACGTCGCGGCCTGTGACAGCGGATACCAACCGGCTCTCCAGAGTAGGGTCGCCCACGTGGTCCTCGGTGAACTGGGAATCCATGATGGGCCACAGGAAGCCGCAGAGCACCAGGCAGTCCTCGGCGTGCTCCCGGTCCTGAATCATCTTGGCGGCTAGGGCCATGCCCTCTGTGCCCGACAGGTCGCCGGCGGCCTCACTGCCCCAGTATCTCTTCGCGATGCGTCGGATGACCTCGTTGGACATGTAGGTGTTCTCCTCGCTGCGCCGCCACTGGATCCACCGGAGCACAAGGCGGGTGATCTCGTGGGTGTGGCCCAGGGGCAACTTCGATTCCATAGCCAGCGGTAGCCAGACCATGGGATAGAGGCGGGCATCGATGGCATTCGGCAAGCCGGCCCTCGCCAGGAACGGAGTCAGCTTCTGCACCGCGGCCGGGCCGACGCTTTCGGCCGCG
>JAFGCL010000194.1 GCA_016932645.1 Dehalococcoidia bacterium
ACGCTGGCTTCAAAACCACCGCAGAGGGAATCCAGAAGACGCTGATCCTGCATGCGGTACGTTGTCCCCTCCAGCGTACAATCCGCCGTGCAGACCACCACATTCACCTGCCTCAACTTCGGATCGCCCAACCAGTTGCCGGCCTTCGACTCTGCAGATTCAGATTGCATATAGACCTCCCAGCGATGCCTGATCAAGCTTCGGCCGATACGCCATGACCGGCACCGGGCCGCTCTTGGCAAGGCCAGATTCTACCACAATACTTCCCCAGCGGGTAGGCCCAACGGAAGCTCACCATCCACGCATGGTTCCGAAGAGAACCAGCTTCGGGAGGAGATGGGCACCACGGCAGTTGCGCATACCTCGTCTGTTCAGGGATTGACACAACTCCGAGCCCGTGATATCGTCCGAGACGACGGACGCACCGCTTGCCTAGGTGGCCGGTGCCGCGTTGATCCACGGTGTCGCACAATCCCGATTCGCATCTGCAACCCGACAGAGTAGAGCAAGCCAGGGAAGCTAGTTGTGTTTGGACCGAACGAACCGGTCGGATGACCGCCGAGGCGTTGAAACGCAGAAAGGAGGCCCAGGCAACCATGGGTATCGCTTATTCCTGCGACAAGCACAGCGGTGTCAGCTACGAGTCATGGGCGGGAGTGGTGACCGGCAATGACTGGGTAGAACACGTGCGCCAGCAAGTAGCAGATCCTGACTGGCCTGCGGGGGACAGGTCGCTCACCGATCTCCAACTCATTTCCAAGGATTCTTCCATCGGGAAGGCGGAGATGGAGCAGGTAGTCGCCCTCTACCGGGCACAACCCGCGAAGCTGGCACAAGGCAGGGCGGCTGTGGTGGCGGGCAAAGAGTTCGAGTTGTCTCCACTTTTCCAGATATTCACCTCGAGGCATGGCTTCAGATTGATCGTTTTCACCGACATGACCTTGGCCTGCAAGTGGCTCGGCCTAGACCCCAACGAAGCGGAACGCTCTATCGTCCGGCTACGTGCCAAGCTCGCCGCCGAAACCAGCCAGCAACCCCATAAGAAACCGTAGTCTGCTGACAGAGACATGCATCGGCCCGCCATCCAAGCTGCAACTTAACCAGACTGCTGATGGCCGGCTGCGGAGGCGCAAATGGGCAAGGTAATCTACGAAGAGCAGAGCGGCAGACAAATACCACCTTCTATGGTGATTCATCAGTCAGACGACGCCTGGCATCCGTTGAATGACCGGTTCTACATTGAGTGGTGGTACTTTGACCTGGTGGCCGATGACGGGTGCCTGGTCAGGGGCCAGTTGTTCATTGCGGGTGATGTCTCCAGGCCGAGGAGAGTGACGACAGGAGTCAGAGCCAGCTATGTGAAGACCGATGGCACGGAAACCCGGATAGAGCGGAGGCTCCCATTCTCCTCCTTCAAGGCTTCAACTGAAGTCTGCGACGTCCGGATCGGCCGGAGTTACATAAGAGGAGACTTGCCGCACTACGACGTGCATATCGAGGATGAAGGTAATGCCCTTGACTTGCAGCTTGATTCCAGAATTAAAGGTATCACCAGCTATGCCTGCTTTGGAGACGAATCAAAGTACATGTACTGGGCGGTGCCACAGCCGCGTTGCCGGGCCAAGGGAACGTTTACCACGAAGGGGCAGACGCACGCAATAGAGGGCACCGGCTACAGAGACCACAACTGGTTGAACATCGCCCCCATGGATATTCTGTCGTACTGGGACTGGGGGACGATCTACGACCGGGAGTTCACCGTCACTTTCGCCGACATCGTAACGACGCAAAGGATGGAGGAAGCCGAGATAAAGCCGATCATGGTGTGGGACTCCGAGAAGCTGGTATACCTGACGACCGCCATGTCGAAATGGACTCTGACCAAAGAGGACGTCAGGCCGGACCGAGTCACTGGTATCGGCATTCCTCACCGGAATCATCTCAGCATAAAGGACGAGGGCCTGTCGCTCGAGGTAGACCTGGAGCTGCGCAGTGTGTTTCAGAGGATTGACTTGCTGGCCGATTTCAACCCGCTCATCCGGTTTCTCACTCGGACGTTCAAGGCCAAACCCACGATCACTTCGTTCTTTTCTACAGGCTCCGGGCGGCTATCGTATTCCGGGCAGCAGAAGACGCTGGACTGCAAGGCAGTGCACGAACTGGTGAGGAACCGCTGAAGGCTAGCGGCACTTCCCTTCAGATGTAGGGCGAGTTCCTCTCTCTGAGAGAAAACCACCAATCAAGATGTCCAAACCGGTCTGCGGCGGGTTCGCTACGCTTAACCCAACTTACAAAACTGGTTCAACTGACCACGTGCCGGCGAACGGCCAGGGCCGCTGCCTCGGTGCGGTTAGACACGCCCAGCTTGCGGATGATGTTGGTCACGTGGAACCTGACTGTCGACGGGCTGATCACCAGTTGCTCGGCCACACTGGCGTTGCTCTGCCCGTCCACCAGCAGGGCCAGTACCCTCAGTTCGCTCTGTGTGAGGTGGTATTCCTTCGCCGTCAGTATCGCGGCCGTCTGTCCGGCCCAAGCCCCTTCGGTGCCCGACCGTCCGCTGATATCGCGGAAGTAAATGACGACACCGTTCACCGCGGGGTCCTGCAGCAGGTTGGTGGCCCAGACATCGATAGCGTGCCACGTGCCATCCTTGTGCTTGACCCGCAGGTGGGCCCGGTCGCTGCTCCCCGGAATCTGTGACACCCGGCTCAAACGGTGGGCTGTCTTGCGCATGTCGTCGGGATGAATGAGGCCCAGCACGTCTTCACCCACCAGATCCCCCAGTTCATAGCCCAGCGTTCTGGCGGTGGCGGGGTTCTGATAGAGCACTTCCAGCTTGGGCCCCATGATGACGATGCCGTCCAGAGAGTTCTCGACCAACGCCCGGAACGTCTCCGGCCGCTGCTCGGTGGCCTCCTCCAGACGTGCATACTGAACGTCGGCCCTGGATGATTTGGCGGCGCGCTTCCTGGACCTTGCCGGAAGGCGCCTGCCGGCCCGCGGCGCATTCCCCAGCGAGCGCAGCGTTCTGATGGTCTCGGCGTCCACCTTGCCCAGCAGATCATGCGGTATCTTCCCGGCCATCCCGAAGAGCTCATCGGTCTCCCGGTCGGTGGCACCGAGTATCCTGGCCAGAGTCTGGATAACCTTGTGCCGCGGCGGGGACATGGTGCCTGTCTCCAGCTTGCTGACATAGGCGTAGCTGATGCCGGCCTTGTTTGCCAATTCCCGTTGCGTCAGGCCTTTGGCCTGCCTCAGTTCTCTGATTCGCTGTCCGAACGTCATCTCCGCTCTCCCTGATACTGGACCTGGACAATGATCCTATGAATAGTTGGGCTGATTGTCAACTGATAATAGCTGGCCTTTAGGACAGGCCAGCGCCCCCTCTGTCATTCCCGCAGGGGTGGGAATCCAGTGCGCCACCGATTGGCTCAGGGACCTTATTAACCCCCTTGGCCCCCACTCCGCCTGGAACGTCCGCCTGTGGCGGATTAGGGGCAATAAGAGAGGATTTGGGGGACACCCCTCATCCAGAGGCGAGCCTTCGGCCAGACCCTCGGCAAAGGGCCTGCGTCCCTCTGCACACCCTTGTAGTACGCAGCAATTTCCTCTGCTTCGATAGGAGGGGGCCAGGGAGAGTGTCACAACAAGAATCCGCGGGGCGTTATGTCAACCCAGGCCGTAGATCACAGCGTTGGCTTCCTTGATGGCCTTGTCGATGAGGCCCAGCCCCGAGATATCGCCCACTGTGAACGAAGCAGGCACGAAAACCTTACAGGCATCGTAAAGCTCAGTCTTGGGCTCTATGGTGCCGGCTAGCAGAACCGTATCAGCCGGCAGCATGTGCTCCCTGTCTCCGAACTGCGACCTGAACCAGACGCCTTCCCTGGTGATCTTCGTGACATCGCACTGCGTATGCATGGTGATGCCCAGATCGCGCATGCGCTCGATATGCTCGGCGCGCCGCTTGTCCCCGATCTCCGGCGCTAGAGACTCCGTTGAATCGATGACCGCGACGGTGCGCCCGCGCTGCGCGATGAACTCAGCCGACTCGATGGCCGCCAGGTCAGCGCCCACGACCACAACCCTTCTGCCGATGAGCGGCAACCAAGACCGCGTAATTCTCCGGATGCGCTCCGGCGTCACCAGCCTTTGTATCAGACCGCCGCCAAGCCTGAGCACGAGTGTCAGGTAGCCGGGCAACTTCGCAGCGCCTTCAATAGGCACCTCTCCAAACATCATCCTGTGCAACATGGACCCAGTGATCACGTTGGGCAGATGAGCGCCCTCTATATTCGGGGCCACCACTCTACCACCAGTCGCATCGATGAACACATCCGGCTTCTCCTGCTTGACTAGCTCCGGGGTTACCGTGACGCCCAGCTTCACCGTAATCGGCAGCTTCCACATCTGGACCATGAGGTAGTCCAGGAGAGCTTCGTTGTCCGGATGCACCGTGCAGGCAGTCACCAGGGCGCCGCCCACGCGGCGGTGCTTGTCGTAGAGCGTGACCTTGTGGCCGCGCAGCGCCGCCACCCGCGCCGCCTCCATACCACCGGGGCCCGCGCCTACGATCATTATCCTCCTCGGGTTGACCGTCTTGGCATCGACAGGCCATTCCTCTTCGTGCCCCATGCGCGCATTCACGGCGCAGTGCACGTCCTCCAGCTTCATCAAGGAGTCCACGCAGGTCAGGCAGCGCACGCAGTGGCGGATATCGTCCAGGCGGTTCTCCATTATCTTCTTGGTCAGCTCAGGATCGGCCAGGAACGGGCGGCCCATGACCACCGCATCGCACCAGCCGTCCCGCAACAGCCGCTCAGCATACACCGGATCGTGTATGCAGCCCACCGGCATCACGGGTACACCGACGACCTCCTTTATGGCACGCGCCGCCGGCGCGTTGAAGCCGCACTTGTAGTTGGCGCCGGCAATGATCTGGTCAACTAACGAAGTGATGACGCCGCCGGAGACGTGAAAGCAGTCCACGCCCACGGCTTCGAGCATGGGCGCAATGCGCTGCGTGTCCGTAAGGTCGCGGCCAGTGGTGGCGCCGCCAATAGTCTCGTCGCCGGAAATGCGCACCGTCATAGGAAAGTCCCTGCCAACGACCTCCCTGATGCGCTTTATGGTATCCAGCGACAGCTTCAGCCGGCCCTCCACGGTGTGCCCGACGTATGGTCCCTCTTCACGCTTGTTTCGCAGCGGCGAGAGGAAGGAGCCCAGCAGGCAGTAGTTGTGCGCCATGTGAAGTTCTATGCCGTCGTAGCCGGCCTCGCGCGCCCGCCGCGCCGCCTGGGCGAACATCTCGACGAGTTCCGGAAGCTCTTCGTCCTTCAGCTCGCGGCAGACCTGCTGTGTGGACTCGGAGCGGTTCACGGAAGGCCCAATGCAGGGCAGGCCCTCCAAAAAAGGAGCCAGCGACTCGGGACCGGGGTGCGTCAACTGGGGTATTATCCTGGCGCCGTACTGGTGCACGGCGTCGGTGAGGCGCTTGTGCCTCTCTATCTGGAAATCACTGTGCAGACCCACCGAAAGGGGCTGGTAACGGTGCTTCGGGTCAACCGAGTTCATCTCGGTGATGATGAGGCCGACGCCGTTCCTGGCGCGGTCCACCCAGTACGATATCTGCCTGTCCGACGGCGTCTCGTCCGGGTTCGCCCAGACCAGCGTCATCGGCGACATCACAAGGCGGTTCTTGATCTCAACGGTGCCGAACTTCCACGGTGACATCAACAGCCCCAACTTGAGCCCCTGGCGCACTCTCACTTCTTCCGGCTGAGCCGTCGCCCTCTGATCTCGATCAACGCTGCCGGATTCCCGCGACACTTTAACTACAGATGTCTGGGTTTGCGGAGCCGCGGCGCGCTGTCCCTGGAAATCAGTGAATTCAGCTATCTTGTTGCAGAACTCGACGGTCGGCTGGCTCGGTTTGTAGGCCTGCAGGGGGATCAGTTTGGCCATTTTGCCGGAGAGCTTGATTTGGCGTTTGATGTAGCCGCGCATTCCCACAGACCAGTCATTCAGCACCAGGATCTTGTACGCGTATTCCGCCGGCATGGACATGTCGACATCGGCGCCGTCCACGAACCCTTTCTGAATGATGCCCTTGTTCATGGCCATCCGGACCTCTCCACTCGCCGTCTTCACGGAAAGGTTCACTGTCACGCTGGTCAGTGAGTCCGGCATCTGCAGATCGCCGGCGGTCTTGTACATCTCGGCTACCTTGCTGAACCACTCGTCAGACAGGAACTCAGCCATATGTCCCCCTTCGTCGATGGTATTGATGGCCAGTTGCAGGACACCATGCCTTCATGGAACCGGCCTCTGCCCTGCCCACGGCCAGCCCATTTCTTGCTGTGCATTATACTATGGAATGATGTGGAGTGACATGCCACCAACGCGACTGATGGCGCAATTGCCGTCTCCGCAAGCGGGCACCTGTTTCAGAATACTATAAATTGGCGATTTGATGATGGCAGTTGCATAAGAGTAGAATTGGTAGGCAGTCGGACTAACCCTGCCAACCCGGGAGGTATGCCTTGAGTCCTATGCAGAAGCTGTTCAGCCCGGTCAAGATCGGCTCGATGGAACTGAGGAACCGCCTGGCGATGGCCCCCATGACCACCAGTTGGTCGGGCGACGGGGACACCGTCAGCCAGCGCCTCATAGACTATCACGTGGCACGGGCCAAAGGTGGCGTTGGCCTTATCACCTTCGAGGTCTGCACCGTGGACCAGAGGTTCCCATACCAGATACACAGCGTGGGACTCTGGGGCGATCACCTTGTCCCGAGTCATGTTGAACTGACCAAGGCCGTGCATGCCCACGGAGCCAAGATAGTGCCACAGATATCACATCCGGGGCCCGAGTCCACCGCTCCCTTCGTCAACCAGCTCCAGCCCATAGGGCCGTCGGTGAGCAGGTCTCCCGTGACCGGGCAGACCTGCCGCGAAGTCACCCTGGAAGAGATCGAAATGATCATCGAGCAGTACGGCGAGGCCGCCCGGCGGGCGCGCGAGGCCGGTTACGACGGAATGGAGCTTCATTGCGCCCACGCCTATATGCTGTGCGGTTCATTCATTACACCTCTGCGCAACAAACGGACTGACGTCTATGACGGCAGCACGATCGAAGGGCGGCTCAAGTTCCCCATCGCCGTCATCAAGAGGATGAAGGCCAGGGCCGGGAAGGATTTCCCCTTGACCCTGCGCATTTCCGGAGACGAGCGGCAGTCCGGAGGCCGCGATATCGCCGGGACGCTGGAGATCGTGCCGAAGCTGGTGGAGGCGGGAGTGGACGCCTTCCACGTCTCCGGCGGAGTGATCGACCGGTTGACCACGGGCATCATCGCCGGATCGGCCTATGGCTGGGGCTACAATGTCCAGGAAGCCGCCGCCATCAAGAAGGCCGCCAACGTTCCCGTGATGGTTGTGGGTCGCATACATGAGCCCGGTCTGGCCGAGAAGATACTGCAGGCAGGGCAGGCGGATATCATCGTCATGGGGCGGCCGCTGCTGGCTGACCCCGAGTTGCCCAACAAGGCTGCCAGGGGAGAACTGCGCCGCATACGCCGCTGCATTTCCTGCGAGAACTGCTTTGACTCCTGCGCTGAGGGCGATTTCACACAGATGAATTGCGCCATAAACGCCTTCACCGGCAAGGAGGGCCAGCTCAGCCTGGAGAAAGCTGCCAAACCGAAGAAGGTGATGGTCGTGGGCGGCGGACCGGCGGGCATGGAAGCCGCGCGCGTCGCCGCCCTGCGCGGTCACTCCGTGACCCTCCACGAGAAGCAGGCCAGACTGAGCGGTTCGCTGCTCTTCGCCAACACGGTCCACCCCGATAACGACTTCTTGCTCGACCACCTCACGACCGAGATCAAGCGCCTGCCCATCCAGGTCAGGCTGAGGCAACAGGTGACGCCGGACGTGGTCAGCCAGATGAAGCCGGACGTGGTCATACTGGCCACGGGACCCAAGATCGTGATTTCGCCGATACGCGGCTCCGACGGCCGGAACGTGTTTGGCGCGCCGGACATGAAGAAGATGCTGGCCGGCGATGCCAGCGGACCGGGCGCCGCGAAGCTCCCGGGCTGGCAGAGGCTGGGCTTGCGGCTGGCTGGCCCGCTAATGCAACGCGTGTTGACCCCGCCGCTGATCAGGTGGTTCACCAGGTACTGGATGCCGGTAGGCAAGCGCGTCGTGGTAATGGGGGGTGACCTGGGCGCCTGCGAGCTGGCCGCGTTCCTGGGGGAGAGAGGCCGCGAGGTAACTCTGTTGGACACTGGCAAGAGAATAGCCCCTGAGGTAGGATACAAGCGTAGAGGTGAGGTCAAGCAGTGTCTGGAGGGCGTAAGAGTCGTCGTGGTCAATGAGGTGAAGTACGGAGAGATAGGACCGAGCGGAGTGGTCTACAGCGTGGCGGGCGAGACGAAGTCCGTGGAGTGCGACACGGTGGTGATGGCCGGCGACGTCGAGCCCAACCTGGATCTGCAGAAAGCGCTGGAGGGAAAGGTGCCCGAGCTCTACGCCATTGGCGACTGCAACGGACTCGGATTGATCAGGCGCGCCATTCACGATGGTGCTGGTGTTGCCTGCAGAATATAGATGGTGTCATTCAGTTCCGTTATTTCTCTATTCCTCCCCCAATCCGCCACAGGCGGACGCCCCAGGCTGAATGGGGGACAAAGGGGGTTGACTGAAGTGTCGATGCAAACGTGCTGTGTCCTGGATTCCCGCCTTCGCGGGAATGGCACCGGGGGTGTGCCTAGGGCCTGTGCTAATAGGGTGCAGGGACATGTCCCTGCCGGGAGTTTGAGGGTGTCCCTCAATTATCCCTTATACTCCCCCAAGAATGGGGGACAAAGGGGGTTGAAGTGATCAACAAGCCTTTTACCAAGCTGTTCAGTCCGGTCAAGATCGGAACCATGGAGCTGAAGAACCGCATAGCTCTGGCTCCAATGGACACCAACTATGCCAATCATGATGGTACCGTCTCCGAGCAGTACTTCGACTACATCGAGGCACGAGCCAGGGGCGGCGCCGGCTTGCTAATCCTGGAGGTTACCTCCATCGACGGCAAATACCCGTATGTGCCCAACACGGTCGGCATGTGGGATGACAATCAGATTGCCCCCATGCGGCGGCTGACGGATGCCGTCCATGCTCACGGCTCCCGACTCATCCCGCAGATAGCTCATCCCGGCCCCGAATCCGTCTGCTTCCTCTACAATGTCCAGCCCGTGGGCCCCTCGCCGGTCATGTGCTTCACCTACAAGACCACCTGCCGGGAGCTCTCCGTGGAAGAGATCGCCCAAATCGTGGAGCAGTTCGGCGACGCCGCCCGGCGGGCCAGAGAATCCGGCTGCGACGGGATCGAGCTACATTCGGCCCACTGCTACATGCTGCTCGGATCATTCATCTCCGCTCTGCGGAACAAGCGGTCGGACGCCTACGGCGGCTCGATCGAATCTCGGCTGAGGCTCCATCTCGAAGTGCTGAAGAACATCCAGGCCAAGGCGGGACGGGACTTCCCCATAGTCATGAGGCTCTCCGGCGACGAACTGACGCCGGGCGGGCGGGACATCGAAGAGACCAAGTACATCGCTCCCATACTGGTGGAGGCCGGTGTGCATGCTTTCCACATTTCCAGCGGCACTTTTCCGCAGATGTCCTGGCGCATACTGCCACCCCACGGCACCCCCATGGGCCTCAACGTGCCCTATGCCGCCGCGGTGAAACAGGTGGTCAAGGTGCCCGTGTTCACCGTAGGCCGGATAACCGACCCACGGCTGGCCGAGTCCATACTCGAGCGGAACCAAGCCGATGTCATAGTGCTGGGCCGGGCACTCCTGGCCGACCCTGAATGGCCAAACAAGGCAGCCAAGGGGCAATTGGATGACATCACCCCCTGCATCGGTTGCGGGCTGGGCTGCATCGCCGGACGAGAGAGCCGGATGATGACCTGCCTGATGAACCCGTCTGTCGGCCGGGAGAAGGAAATGGCGCTCGCTCCGGCAGTCAAGTCAAAGAAGGTCATGGTGATCGGCGGCGGCCCCGGGGGATTGCACGCCGCCATGGTGACCGCCAACCGCGGCCACAAGGTCACACTCTACGAGAAGCGGGACAGGGTGGGCGGCCAGTTCAACCTGGCGGCCATACCTCCCGGGAAGCAGGAACTGACCAAGGCCACGCAGTTCCTGGCCCACCAGGTAGCCAAGGCTGGGGTGAAGGTCCATCTCAACAGCGAGGCTACGCCGGCGACAGTAGAGCGGGAGAAGCCGGATGTGGCCATGGTGGCCACTGGCGGCGAGGCGCTGATACTCAACATCCCCGGCGTCAAAGGCAAGAACGTGGTGACCGCCCACGACGTGCTTGCAGGCAAGGTACGCCGGCCGTACGGCGACGTGCTGATCATCGGTGGCGGCATGGTGGGGCTGGAGACGGCCGAGTCCCTGGCGCACCCGGGGCACAATCCCATTGTCGGGCGCACGTCCGTCACCGTCATCGAGATGCTGGGTAACGTGGGCATGGACATGGTGCCCGAAGGGCGGACGCTGCTCATGGAGCGGCTGCACGAGGCGCAGGTCAAGATACTCACCAACCGGAAGGTCAGGGAGATACTCGATGATGGGGCGGTGATGGTCAACACCATCGTGGAGACCAAGCCGGACCGCACTGTGGTCTGCAAGGAAGGCGACAAAGAAGAGGTCATCCGCGGCATGAGGACGATCGTCCTGGCCATGGGCGCCAAGTCCGTCGATGTGCTGAGCGCCGAACTAAAGGGCAAGGTCCCCGAGGTGTACGTTATCGGCGACGCCAAGAAGCCGCGCAAGGCGCTGGAGGCCATCGCCGAGGCGGCAGAATTGGCCCGGAAGATCTAGGCGATCACAAGAGAAGAGGTGCAGGATCTCTCCTGCACCTCTTTTGTTATAGCTGCGAAGCTTGTCCCCGCGAAGGCGTGGGGGGCGAGAATCCAGCCTCTATGCGCCCCCGTCCCAGCCGGCAATTCTGGCCCACATCCACCACGCCGCGTATGCCTTGAGGTTGACGTTCAGCGGCTCGCTGTGAGCAGAAGAACACTCATACCAGTCCACTCCCTCCGTGTGGGAGTCCTGCCACTCCGTGGCCCAGTTGCCGCCGTCGTAGGCGCAGCTGTCCGTCACATTCTTGTCCCCGAAGTAGTTGCCGTCGGGATCATAGCCCTCGATGTCCTCGAAGTCGAAGAGGATCTTATTGTTGGCTTCGCAGTAGTCCCGGACCTGCTGGTTCCGGAGGCAGAGGTTTCCGGCAAGCCCGGAGCCATTGGTGTGGCCGGTCATGTAGATAAACCTCACGTTGGGGTAGTCCTCTTCGAGATCGCTCATCAGGTCGAGGTAGGTGTCGATGTCGGCCTCAGTGCCATTGGCCTGCCCGCACCATGACCACATGATCACGTTCACCTCAGGGTGGTCATCAAGGTAGTCACGGGTGGCGGTGGCCCACGCCGTCCGGTTCGGGTTGCCGAGATCGGACGCTCCGGAGAACGGGGTATCGCGAAGGTCGAGAGCGCCGCCAGTGCCGCCATTGTTCCAGGCAAAGAGGTCTTCCTCATATCCCTTGCCGTTCATGAACTCCACCAGCCCGGCCATGCCAGTGGTGATCTGGCTGCCGTGAGAGGTGTGGCCGTAGGCGATGTGGAGGTCGGTCTTGGCTTTGTTTATCCATTCCAGCGGGACGTACTCGAGATTGGTATGCTGGTGGTCGATGATCATCGACTCTGTGGCGACCGGTGGGTTGTTCTCATGCTCATCGTTGTTATTGTTGTTCTCGCTGCTCCCATTTGAGCAGGACACGGCCAGAAGCAGGCCGAGTATCAGAACCGTTATGAAGGGAAGACGTAGAACATTCTTCATCGCGATGCACCTCCTTGGGGCATATTCCTTAGTCGCTCAGAGGCGCAGAACACACGTGAATGAGAGGAATATGTGAGGCGCCAGAATGGCAACTTAAGAGACAATGCCCTTCACCTGCATTAGCAGATGAGCTGCGATAGCACCGCCCGCCCCTTCCAGGATGCGCCGGATGCTTGACAATGATTCTCTAATGATTAATTGTTTTGGCTTCGGGGACTTGACTTGCGCTTCAAGAGTAGCGATTTCGGAAAGGAGTTCATTCTGAATCTCTTAAGAGAAGTTGATCTTCGCAATGTCGTTCTTGAGACTCTCAACTAGTCTCGCCAATTTGTCAACATCAACCGATTCAATGGATTGGGTGGAATAGTGTGTGGCCTGCTGCACCTGAGCCTGCCCAACATTGCCGTGGAAGATCGCAGTGTACTGCGCTAACTGTTGAGGTTCCGGCTGAGTCATGGCCTGAAGCCTTCCAGATTCCTCTTTGTACAGCCTGGAATCCTTGGCTCGCGGAATCCACTCGTCCCTGAGGCTCTCAAGGATGCGAACTTGTACCTCATAGAGCCGAATCATTTCCCCACATGCCCAGGGGTGTTCTGGCGAATCCGAGGTCGTTTTCTTGCCGTTGGCTATCACTTCTCTCGCCCTAGCGAGACTTGTCTCAATGCTCTTCTCGATAGCAGCGACATAAGACTTGAAAGTCGGATACATGCCCACTTCATGGAATCCTTGGAGCAGGTCGGCCATTCCTATCGCAAGGTCACGACCATTGACGTACACACTCTCCAATGGGCCGCGCGCCTCTGGTGGCAGTCTGTAGACACCCTGGTAGTCCTCCTGGTTCTTGAGATGAGACCAATCCCTGACGTTGTATGTCCCGAACTCTCGGGCATATGTGACCAGCCGATCAATCAAGTCTCCTACGCTTCTGAAGTCAGTCCGCAACTCCACGACTCAACCGCCTCTGTGATGCGCGTCCATTACTACATCAGAGTCTGGCCACGGTAGCTGCGCGAATCATACGACCCAGTCCGACGGAGAGTCAAGGAAGGTGATCGGCTGCGATGACAGAAGTTCGAGCAGATCTCACTTGTATTCAGCCTCCGTCTCCCGCCAGAAGTCATCGTGTTTCATGCCTTTGCCCTGCCGAACCTGCCGCTCCGCTACGTGCATGATGCTCCTGAACTTCGGCGAATAGGCAAGCAGCAACCGCTCGATCTCCTCCTCGTCCTTCACCGATAACAGCAAAGCCACGGGCTTGCCGTTCTTGGTCACCACCACCGGCCCTTCTTCACTGGCCTTGATGTAGCCGCTGAACTTGGCTTTCACATCCGCCACAGATGCAATCTTCATAGCTCTACCTCCTCACCGCCGATGAGCAGCCGACTGCCCTCTTTCTCGCCTATCGCCAGTATCTCCACTTGTTCGTCATCGTAGTTCACTCTGTAGAAAACCCGGAAACGGTTGTGCGGCCCGAAGCGTATCTCCCACTTGGCGCCAACGGTCACGGGCCTCCTAAGAGGTTTCCTGTTTCTGGTCTCAACGTCCGGCTCAGCCTCCAGTTGCGTCTCGATGGTCTCCTTGATAAGCGCGTGGTGCTTGCGGTCAATCGCCTTGACGTTCTGCTTGACGACAGGCGCGTAGACGATCTGGAAAAGCTTCCCCTGAGGCACAGTGACCATTATTATAGTCATGTATAGCGGGATGTCAATAGTGATTCCCAGTCAAGCGCTATCAACCCCCTGGCCCCCATTCTTGGGGGTAAGAAAGGGGAGGGGCCGAGGGACACCCTCGGACTCCCGGCAGGGATGTGTCCCTGCACCCTCTTGGGACCGAGCGCTACCTTGGCACTTTGGTACTCCTCTCCCTTGAAGGGAGAGGATGAAGGAGAGGGTAGAACGCACCTCGCAAGGGACGCCCCTTTACACGCCCCGACGTCGCACACACGCGAATCCCTGTCAATCCTCGGAGGGCCACGCTCTGTCGTGGACACGGAACCCGGTGGGAAAGTGTGCAGGATAACGGGTGCGATCAGAGGGTTAGGAGGCCTTCGCCACTTCCACCAGGGCCGTGTTGTAGGTGAAGGAGCCGCCAGGGGAATACTCCTCACTGGTGAGCGTGTTGGCGCACCCCGCCCGGTCCACCCCCCTGCCGTCCGGCGAGTACCAGGCGCCGTGTGGCACATCCACCACCCCCGGCATGATGCGCTCGGTGACCCAGGCCCGGATATCGATCGTGCCCCGGTCGTTGAACACCCGCACCATGTCGCCGTCCTTTATGCCGCGTATATGGGCATCATGAGTATTGATCATCACGGCGTGGTGCTGCAGTTCCTTCAGCCAGGGGATGTTCTCGAACTGGCTGAGAGCACGCCTCTTGAGGTGGCTAGTGACCAGTTGCAGCGGGTACTTCCGCGCCAGCGGGTCATTGGGGCCTTCCTTGTTCTCGAAGTACTGCGGGATCGCCGTCAGGCCCGGTATGCCCAGGTCGGCCCACTGCTGGGAGTAGATCTCGATCTTGCCCGAAGGCGTGGGAAACGGGTTCTTCTCCAGGTCTTCTATCTGCTTGCGGAAGGCGACATAGGGGATGAGCATGTTCAGCCGGTAGACGCCCTTCTTCTTGAACCGGCGGTAATCATAGACGCCGTTGGCCGTGGCTCTCTCTTCCAGTATCTGTTCTTCGCTCTTGTCGACATAGCCCTCGATGCCCATGCGTTTGGCCAGTTCGGCGGCGATCCGCCACGGCGGCTTGCACTCTCCCCGCGGCTCGATGACCTTGTTCACCGCTCCGATGTAGGCCGATCCTACGCCGTAGGTGAGGTCATTCCTCTCCAGGAAGGTGGCCACCGGCAGGATGATGTCGGCATACTTCGCCGTGGGCGTCATGAACTGCTCCTCGACCACCACGAACTCCAGCGACTTCAGGGCTTCGGCGATCTTATTGCTGTTGGGGAACTGTACCAGGTAGTTGCACTGGGCAATCACCAGCGCCTTGAAATCAGCGTGGTAGCCGCCGGCCTTGCCCTTGAGAATGGCATCGGCCAGCCTGGAGAAGTGCACCCTCGGTTCCCGGTACGAGAACGGGCCCGGCTTCCGTGGATAGGCTTTCTCTACCGGATTGGGGGCCCGGTCGATGGCGCTCACCATGGGATTCGTGGGATAGGGAAAGCCGCCCATGACGGATTCCCAAGCCCTGGCGCCCGCATCGCCCCCGTGGATGCCCACGTTGCCGGTCATCGCCGCCAGCGTTATGGCCGCCCGGTGGTACTGCTCACCGTTGGCCGTGCGGCCGGGAGCGATGCCCGTCATCAGCGCCGCCGGCTTCACCATGGCGTAGTCCTGCGCCAGGTGCACGATGGTGGCCGCAGGCACGCCGGTGATAGCTTCGGCCCAATGGGGCGTCTTTGGCACTCCATCGGAGACACCCACGACATAGTCCCGGAACTTGTCAAAGCCGATGGTGTACTTGTCCAGGAACGCCTGGTTGTGCAACTTCCCTTTGACCATGACGTAGGCCATGGCCAGCAGCATGGCGGTATCGGTCCCGGGCCGGATGGGTATCCACTGGTTGGCAAATGTCGCCGCGCTGTCCGTGAAGCGCGGATCGACGCAGACGATCCTGGCGC
This sequence comes from Dehalococcoidia bacterium, assembly GCA_016932645.1. Taxonomy (GTDB): domain Bacteria; phylum Chloroflexota; class Dehalococcoidia; order UBA2247; family RBG-13-53-26; genus JAFGCL01. Next base: position 15,519 of record JAFGCL010000194.1, read on the forward strand.
CGGCTTCCCTGGCTTTGGCCAGGTACCAGCAGGTATTGGGGCCGTTGACGGCGTCGGCCGGGTTCCAGCCCCACATTATGATGAGCTTGGAGTTCGGGAGATCATCACGGGTATTGCTGCAGAAGTAGGTGCCGTAGGTGACGAGCGAGGCGTAGACACCGGCATGGAAGGAGGTAATACCCCAAGGCGAGGTATGGCCACCGAACATGTTCAGCAGCCTCTCGAGGCCTCCGAAGTTGTTCAGGGTGCAGACGTCGCCGGTCATCTGCGCCAGCATGATGGAGGCCGGCCCGCAGGTGTCCCTGACCCTCTTTAGCTCGCCCGCTGTCCTGTCCAGGGCTTCGTCCCAGGATATGCGCTCGAACTTGCCTTCGCCCCGGTTACCCACACGCCTCAGCGGATACAGGATGCGGTCCGGCGCATAGACTCTCTGCCGGTAGGCGCGGCCCCGCAGACAACCGCGAAGCTGCGGCTCGCGGCCATCGTCGGTCTCGATGCGGGTGATGACACCGTCCTTGACGTGGACCCTGAGAAGGCAGGCGCCGCCGCAGTGGCTGGCGCACATGGTATGGACTATCTTCTCGCCCTTCGGCCTCAGGCCCTTCCCATCACTCATTCCGGCTCTTCTTAGCTCCTCTTGTGCCAGAGCAGTTCCACGATAACACCACCGATCCTGCCGGTGTCCATGTAGGCGAATGCCATGGACCGATAGCTTTTCCAGAACACGGGCTCGATGCCCTGCCTTTTGAACTTGGCCAGCATGCCCTCGAAATTGTCCACTTCGAAACCCAGGTGGTGCAGTCCCTCGTGGCCGGCCTGAAGGAACTCAGTGTAGATGTTCTCTCCTTCGATCGGCTGGATCAACTCGATCTGGATGGGGCCGGAGTCGGCGAATCCCACCTTGATCTTGGAGTCTGTGGGCTGGCCCCGCAGGATGACGTCATTGAAGCTGACCTCGGGCACGATCGAGAACGGCCCTATCCCGAAGGTGGAGTAGTAGAAGTCGGCCGCCTTCTGCAGGTCCCGAACCACCAGGCCGATCTGGTGCACCGGAGGCAGCACAATCACAGCGTCGTTTACCACTTCGTGCAACCCACTGGCCCCCGATCATCCATGGCTATGAGCCATGAGCCGATAGCTGATAGCTCGCAGCTTGGGGACACCCTCAGACTCCCGGCAGGGACAAGCCCCTGCACCCCTTTCGGAGAGCGGTTCATGTATCTCACCTAGACCTTACCCACCTGAACCAGCGTGGTATTGGAACAGATCGCCTGCTCGGTTGCCTTGCTGACGCTCACTTCCGGCCCTTCTTGGTTTCTTTCATCTCAAACAGCTCCACCATCAGGCCGCTGGTCTTGTCGGTCTTCATGTAGGCGAAGGCCGCTATCCCCGGGAACCTCTGGCTCCAGAGCGGCTCAACTCCCTCCCTGGCCAGCGCCGCCAGCGCACCTTCGCAGTCATCCATTCTGAAGCGGAGATGCTGCATGCCTTCCCCGTGGCGCCTGAGGAAATCCGAATGAGGCGTCTCGCCCTCCAGAACCTGGATCAGCTCGATCTCAATGTCGCCAGATCGGGCGAAGGCCATCTTGAGCCGGCAGTCTCCTGTTCGCCCGTCATGCGTGACCCCTTTCATTTCCGACTCCCTGATCTTGAAGGGGCCCCAGCCGAAAGTGGAAGAGAAGAACTCCACTGCTTGGTCAACGTCCCTGACCACGACGCCGATCTGCTCGACCGGTGGCAATCTCACTGCGGGTTCTTTCGTCACGGCTTCTCGTCCCGGGCTAGATCGGCAGGGGTATGGTTTCCGGTTTCGGCTTGAACAGCACGGCCGGTTCTATCCTTTCGTGGTACCTGAACCCAACAGCGTGGCGCGTCTTGCCATGCTTGGCTTCCATTTCCTCAAGCGGGCCAGCATCCAAGGCACGCATCGGGCAGCCGGCGACGCAGATCGGTAGCTTGTTCTCTTCCCAGCGATCGAGGCAGAAATCGCACTTCTGCATCTTCGCATTCTCTTCAGTCCCGAACTGGGGAGCCTTGTACGGGCAGGCCTTAAGGCACTTGTCACACTCGTCCTTGCCCAGGCAAAGATCGCGGTTCACCACGACTATGCCATCCTCCTCCCTCTTGGTGATGGCATGAACCGGACAAGCCTTCACGCAAACCGGTTGGGCACAGTGAAAACACGGAGTGACCAGGAAAGCCACGAAGGGATGCGGGTACTTGCCCCGCTCGATTGTGGTCATCCGCATCCAGCTCGCCGGGCCGGCCGGCACGTCATGCCAGTCCTTGCAGGCCACCACGCAGGTGAAACAGCCGGTACATCTGGTTTGGTCGAAGTAGAAAGCTAGCTGCATCCATCATCCCCCTGATCCCCAACTTGGGAGACTATGGATAAACACAGAGGGGCTCCTGAAGAACAGCCCAACACCCTCCCGAGAGACCCAGTAATCACAAATCCTTCAGATGAAATGCCACAGAGCACTAGCCCGTCTCCTGGTCCACCCAATCCAGGTAGTCCTTGTTCCCCCCAACGATAGGCATGGCCACTATCTCCGGAACGGTGTAGCTGTGGGCCTTCTTCACAATGTCGGTGATCTCAGGCACCAAGGCCGCCCGGGTCTTGATAATTAAAAGGGATTCCTTTGCCGAATCCAGTCTGTCCTCCCACCAGAACCGGGACTGGACCCCCGCAACCAGATTAACGCAAGCCGCCTTTCTATGCTCCAGCAAGAGGTTGGCGATCTTCCTGGCTTCCTCCTCACTGGAGGCCGTAACCAGAACCACCACCTTGCCGGAGTCTTCAATCACGCGGCTTCACCCTAGCTGGCATGTGCTGTGCGCCTTGTTCTCGACTTATGCGCCGTGACTGTCATGCTGAAGAACCTGTGCTGCTTCCTGTCTCCCACGGTCTCCACATAGAAGTCCCTCTCGGCCACTATGTCTACTTTGCCAAAGCCGGCGTCTGCCATCCTGCCGAGATAGTCTCTCTTCACCAGGGCCCCGGCAATACAGGACGACCAGGCGTCGAGGTCATCCTTCAGCGCAGCGGGAACAGGTTTCTCAGAGACTATGTCTGAGATAGTGAGACGACCACCCGGCTTGAGTACTCGAAGCGCTTCACGGAATACCTTGTCTTTGTCTGTAGACAGATTGATGACGCAGTTGCTGATGATGGTGTCCACCGACCCGTCATCTACGGGGAGCTTCTCGATTTCGCCCAGACGGAACTCAACATTTCTGTAGCCATTGGCTTTCGCCAGGCGCTTTGCCCGGCCCACCATCTCCTTGGTCATGTCGACGCCGATGACCTTCCCCTTCGGGCCGACTTTCCCCGCCGCGATGAAGACGTCTATGCCAGCTCCTGAACCCAGATCCAGAACCACCTCACCCTTCTTCAGGCTGGCCACAGCCGTAGGGCTGCCGCAGCCCAGGCCCATGACCGCCTCCTTAGGGATTCGCTCCAAGTCGGACTTGGCGTAGCCTATTGCCTCAGCCTGAGACAATGTGTTCACACCGTCTCAAGCGCACGAGCAGGAACACTGCTCATCATGGCTGGCCATTCGAGCATATCTCTGTTTGACGCCTTCTTTGATGCTGGCCTTCTTCACCGATCACCTCTCCGTTCTACTGCCACTATCAGAGTTGCCTCTGGCATCACTGCACGCGACTCTCCACCGTAAATCATAACTCATACGTCCCGCCCATTCAAAGCGATCCCACCAAGTGCGATCTGTGCAGGAGTTGCTGCGCTTGTCCGTGGTACACCCGGCCAGTATAATCAGATCACCTTGGCCAGAGAGACAGCTGGAATCATGACATGCGTGGAGGACTGATGCCAGACGCCAATCCCGACAAACGCGCGATCACCGTAGACAACGGCTCGAAGAAGAGGGAGTCCGAACTGGAGATCAGGGAGATGGAGATCGATGACCTTCCGGCGGTTTTCCATCTCGGCGAGCGGATCTTCACCTCCGAGACTGTGCCCACGCTCTACCGCACCTGGGACGAGTTCGAGGTGACCTCGTTGTACAATGAGGACCCTGAGTACTGCCTCGTGGCCGAGGTCGACGACGCGACGGTGGGATTCATCTTGGGAACCACGGTCACCAAGACCAGGTCCGCCTGGAAATATGGCTACATAGTGTGGCTGGCCGTCGTGCCGGAGTGGCAGCGCGAAGGCCTGGGCAGCCGCTTGTTCGACAAGTTGGCCGAGAAGATGATAGATGATGGGGTGCGTATCTTCATGGTGGACACAGAGGCCAGCAATGATCCGGCCCTTGAGTTCTTCAAGAAGAAGGGCTTCGGGAACCCCGAGGAGCAGATATACCTCACTTTAAACGTCAAGACCTATCAGGAGAAGCCGCACAGAGGGCGCGGGTCTCGTCGAAAGCAGAAGAATGGCAACGAAACCTGAGACGAACACGCAAGTCCAGCCTGAGAGGCTGAAGGCCCTCCTCAAAGACCTGATAGACATCTACAGTCCGTCCGGCAAAGAGGAGGAGATCCTTGAGTTCACGGAGGAATACCTGAAGAAACACGGTCTGCCTGTAGAGAGGCAGGCAGTGGACGAGAACCGTTTCAACCTTGTAGTGCTGCCCGAGGAAACGGAGAAGATGGAGCTCTGCTTCGTTGGGCACCTCGATACTGTCACCGCTCATGACCTGGATGACTACGGCTTCCACGAGGAGGGCGACAGTATCACTGGCCTTGGCGCTGCCGACATGAAGGCGGGCTGCGCGGCCATGATAGAGGCCTTCACATCGCTCGCCGAGTACGGCAATCCACTGAGCACTGTGGGGCTGGCCCTGGTGGTCGGCGAAGAACAGGAGAGCGACGGGGCCAAGACTCTGATGCGTGAGCACACCTTCCCCTGGGCTCTGGTAGGCGAACCCACCAACCTGGTGCCCTGTCTGGGCCACTACGGCTACCTCGAGGTACTGCTGCGCACGAGAGGTAAGACAGCCCATTCCTCCATGCCTGAGCTGGGGCAGAACGCAATCGAGACCATGCTCAAGCTGTTGCTGAAGCTCATAGAGTATACGGATTCCGCCCCGCAAGGGCTGGTCTACAACATAAGGCAGCTCTCCGGATTCCCGGGCGGCTTCGTGGTTCCTGACAGTTGTGAGGCCTGGATCGACCTGCACTTGCCTCCGGACTCCCGGATGGACACCCTGAAGGCTGAGCTGGAGCAGTTGGTGGAGGAGGCCGGAGAGAACATTTCGGGGATGGACGCCTACATCAGGTTCGAGAACGCCCACTCCGGCTACCTGATTTCGCCGAAGCGCCCCGTGGTCAAGAAGCTGAAAGACGCCTATCAGAAGATGGCTCTGCCTTGGGAACCCCAGGTGTTCCGGAGCCACTCGGACGGCAACGTGCTCTGGGCCGGAGGCGCCGACCCGGTCATACTGGGACCGGGCAACCTGGAGACCGCTCATACCCCTGAAGAGACAGTCAACTTCTCCAAGGTGGTCCAGGCAGCCAAGCTGTATCTCGCGTTTGCACTGTCCCTGTGATTTGCCGGCACCTGCAGTCCCTGTACCTGTTTCCCTGTGACCCAGGTCGCTTCAGGCATTCACCTTGTTCGTGATATCATTCTGTGTACACGTGTGTGTAATGTGGATTCCCACCTTGCAAGAATGAGAAGGGCACGTGCGGGCACAAATCAGCGCCGGGGTTCGCGGTGTAACCCGAAGATGATGCAGTCCGCCTGAGGCGGATGCCGGGAGTCTGTCGGAGCCTCGCCCGAGGCGGAGCGCCCCAGCTACAGGGTGTTCTCTTACCTCAGAGAACAGGGATACCGGGTCATACCGGTCAACCCACTGTTCAGCCAGGTCCTCGGCGAGACCAGCTATCCGGATCTAGTTGCGATCCCGGAGAAGGTAGACGTGGTCGACATCTTCCGCCGGGCCGAGGACGTGCCGCCGGTTGTGGACCAGGCCATCAGCATCGGGGCCAAGGTGGTGTGGATGCAGCAAGGCGTGGTCAATGAGGCCGCCGCCAGCCGGGCCAGGGAAGCCGGCCTTCAAGTAGTGATGGACAAGTGCATGCGCAAAGAGCACCTCAGGATGAGAGGCATACCAGAATAAGGGAGGTAGATGATGGTCAAGACGAGCGAGAATCTGGAACACGCTTTTGCCGGCGAAAGCCAAGCCAACCGCAAGTACCTCTTCTTTGCTGACAAAGCTGAGGAGGAGGGGCAGAAGCAGATCGCCCGCCTCTTCCGTGCCGCAGCCGAGGCCGAGACGGTCCACGCCCGCAACCATTTGAGGGTATTGCAGGGAATCAAATCCACCAAGGACAACCTGGCTGCGGCCATTGGCGGAGAGAACTATGAGTTCACCCAAATGTATCCCGGTTTCATCAAAGAGGCCGAGAGTGAGAGCCAGAACAGCGCGAAGCGCAGCTTCGATATGGCCAACCAGGTCGAGAAGACACACCACGGCCTCTTCGAGGCGGCTCTGGGCAACCT
>JAFGCL010000195.1 GCA_016932645.1 Dehalococcoidia bacterium
AAGATTTGCCTTCCCTCTGGCACATAGCCTACACCTAATCTTACCGTTTTGTGCGGAGGACGGCCAGAAAGGCGCACTTCATCCAGCCAGATGGCGCCGCTCTTGACTGGGACCGTCCCGGTGACGGCGTTGAGGAGACTGGTCTTCCCCGCGCCATTCGAGCCCACGATGGTGACAATCTCGCCATTATTCACTACCAAGGAGACCTCTCTCACCGCGGTGGAAAGACCGTACGCTACCGTCACGTTGTCAACGCGCAGCATTATTCGACCGCCTCTTCTTCACCGAGGTAAGCCGCGATGACCCTCTTGTCCTTCTGGACTTGCGAGGCGGTCCCTTCGGCTATCTTCTGCCCGCTGTCCAGGACGACGACCCACTCCGCGATGCCCATGACCAGATCCATATCGTGCTCCACCAGGACGACGGTAATGCCCATGTCGCGGACGCGCCTGATGAGTTCGCTAAGGCTCTGCTTCTCTAAAGCATTCAGACCCGCCCCCGGCTCGTCAAGAAGGAGGAGCTTGGGTTCGGTGGCCAGCGCCCGGGCTATGGTCAGCAGCTTCTGCTGGCCCAGCGGCAGGCTGAGAGGGTTCCGGTCGGCGTACATGCCCAGGCCGACCAGGTTGAGGTACTTCATTGCGTTCAGGGAGATAGTCTCCTCCTCAAGGTGTGCCTTGGGCAGTCGCAGCGCGGCCTCGAAGAAGCCGTAGCGGCTGCGGGAATGCTGGCCGGTCATGACGTTCTCCAATGCCGTCATGTTATCGAAGAGCAGTACGTTCTGGAAGGTGCGGGCGATGCCTAGGGCAGCTCTATTGTGAGGAGGAGCAGTGCCAAGAGGCTTTCCATCGAAGAGGATCTCTCCGCTAGTTGGCATGTAGACCCCGGCGATGAGATTGAAGAGCGTGGTCTTGCCCGCGCCATTGGGCCCAATGACGGAAGTGATCCTGCCGGCTTCTACCGACAAGTCGACCTTGTCGACGGCGGTCAGGCCACCGAAAGCCTTGTAGAGACCTCTGGTCTCCAGGATCAGGCTCTTCAAGTCACGGCCTCTCTTTGAGCGTGCTTCAGCCGCCAGCGCTCAAACGCATCTCTCATTCCGACGAAGAGGCCTTGGGGCATGAAGACCATTACCACGATCAGCAGAAGCCCGTAGACGATGATGTTGAGGTAATCCAAATCCCATGACTTGAGGAGACTGAGGTTCTCGAATCGGGGCAGGATCTCGTCTCCGAGTATGCGGATAGCGGCAGCACCGAAGATGGCGCCCCAGATACTCGCAAGCCCGCCTATGGCTGCCATCACGACAATCACTACGGAAGCTAGAAAATCGAAAGACTGCGGGCTGACGAAGCGAAGATGGTGAACGTACAGGCTTCCAGCTAGAGAGGAAAGGACTGCGCTGAGAACGAATATCTTCACCTTGTAGAAAGACACGCTGATACCGACAGATTCGGCCGCAGGCTCGCTTCCATGGATGGCTCGAAGTGCTCTACCGGTACGTGAATTGACGATACGCTGTGATACAAGTAGAGAAGCCAGGCAGAAACCCCAAATCAGAAAGTAACGTCTGAAGGCAGTGTTGAAGGCAAAGCCCCCGACGGACAGATACGGGATGCCGGCCATGCCGTCTGGGCCACCCGTGTACTGGCCGAGTTGTCTAAATAGGATGTAGATTATGATTCCCAAGCCCAGCGTAGCCATTGCCAGATAGTTGCCTCTCAGTCTGAATATGGGTATGCCGATCACGTAGGCAAACGCTCCCGTGGCGGTGGCTCCCAGTAGCATCGCCAGCCAAGGATTGACGCCATATGTCTTGCTCAGGATAGCTGAGAAGTACGCACCAATACCGAAGAAGGCGGCTTGTCCAAGGGAAACCTGGCCCGAATAGCCCATGAGCAGGCAGAGTCCCAGAGTGACCATGGTATAGATGGCGATGAAGATCATGAGGTTGGTGTAAGGGCCAAGGAACCATTTGAAAGGGATCAGAATCAGTAGGACAAGCAGCAGTCCGGCTACAATCCAGACCCACTTGTCACTCGCTTTGGCCAGCATCAGCTTCCCCTCTCTTCTGCAGCCAGTCGACCCGCGCGGATCAGCAGAATAGCGAGCAGAATCACCAGGGCGATCGCGTCCTTGTAGGCTGAAGTGAACGGTCCCCAATCCACGCCGACTGCGAGGGACTCAACAACCCCCAATAGGATGCCTCCAATGACCGTCGCGATAGGGCTCATGAATCCGCCAATTGACGCGGCCACGAAGCCCTTCAGACCAAGCATGACGCCAACCTGGTAGGAGGTCAGCGTCAGGGGAGCCATGACCACTCCTCCTATGGCGCCCAGTGCTGCGGCGAGGACGAAGGCTACCAGTCCCATCGCTCGGGTGTCTATTCCAACAAGCTTGGCCGCTTCGGGGTTTATTGAAGATGCCTTCAGAGCTTTCCCCAGCATGGTATGTGAGAGGAAGAGGTGCAGAAGAATAGTGATCATCAGGGTCGTGCCAACGATCCATAGCGCCTGTGGATGGATCAGGGCGCCAAAGAAGGAAATGGATTTCTCACCTGTGAAGAACGGCGGTCGCACGGCGTCGACGCCCCACACTTCCCCGGCGATGCCCCGGATCAGAATGGCAGCGCCGATGGTGATGATAATGAGGCTTACCTCCGAGGCTTTCTTCGCCGAACGGATGGCCAGCAAATACATGATGGCTCCAATTACTACGGCGATGATGATGGACAAGAGGAGAGCGGGAACCATGGGAATTCCGGCCGATTCCATGAGCACGAATGACAGCATGCCGCCCAGCATGACGAATTCACCCTGGGCGAAGTTTATGATCTTGGTGACAGCATAGATGAGGGTGAATCCCAGTCCAACCAACGCATAGATGCTGCCCTGAGACAGCCCGGATACCAAGTACTGCAGGAATTGGTCTAGTGACATGAGCGACTACCCATATTCTGATAGCTAGGAATAAAGGGGGAAGCTGTCTTCCCCCTTTATCAGGCACCTATTGACGGCACCGAAGCGGACTGCTTCTACTGAAGCCAGGTCCACTCCCCGTCTTCGATCTTGATCAGAGCAAGGGATCCCGGAGCCATGCCCAGATGGTCGGTCGGAGACATCGTGAATACGCCACCAGTGCCGGGCCAATCCTCGACGTCGTCCTCTATGTAGTCGCGGATGAACTCCCTGGCCTCCGCTGTGCTCAGGTCTTCGTCCATCTCTTCAAGCGCCATGACTACCATCGAGAGGGCGTCGTAGGCATGTCCGCCGAAAGTGTTCACGCTGCCCGCGCCATAGAGGGCCTCGTAGTCATCTCTGTACTTGGTCAGGACTTCCTCTTGGGGATCGCTGTCGGGGACATCATCAACGACCAGAAGTTTGCCCGCAGGCAGAATCACACCGTTGGCGGCCTCTCCCGCCTGGTCAATGAAAGCCTGGTTGGCAACTCCATGGCTGCAGAAAAGAGGAATAGTCATCTCCAGGGTCTGCATGTCCTGGGCCACGATGGCTGATTCCTTGTTGGTAGCCCAGCATATTACTGCCTGCGCAGATGTCCCTTTGATGTGGGTCAGTTGCGACTGCATATTCGTGTCACCGCTATTGAAGGTCTGATCGTCGACTACGGTGATACCATAGGTGGACTTCTCTTCGAGGAGATACTTCCTCCCCGCCGCTCCGTAGCTACTGGTATCGGTGATGAGGGCGATCTTGGTAATTCCTTCTTCCTCAAAATAGCCGTAGATCTCCCTAATGGCCTGGACATCTGTCTGTGGGGTCTTGAAGACCCAGAACCTGTCTTCGATGGGCGTCACGATGTCAATACTGGCGGCACAGGAAACAAGGGGAGTCTTTCCCGTTGTCACAGCATCGATAATCGCTAGGCTCGATCCGGTCGTCGTCGGGCCTATGATTGCGAGCACCTGATCCTGCTCCATGAGCTTGGTAGCTAGGTTCAACGCGTTTTCTGTCTTGCTCTCGTCGTTATAGACAATCACCTTGAGCTTGTGTCCGTTAATGCCACCATTGTCATTGATCTCTTCCACCATCATATTGACAGTTCGTTCTTCCGGTACGCCCAGGTCAGACGCAGCCCCGCTGGTTGAGAAGATGGCGCCTACCACGTATGCTTCCTTCTCGCTGCTGCATCCCACCCCTGCCAGTGGGATCGCTGCCGCCAGCATGACCACAGCCAGCAGCAAATAGAACCATTTCCTCATTTTGCTCACACCCTCCTTCTGACGCGCCTTTTTTGGCGCAAGTATGGGGCATTATAACAATTCGATGGTTTGGCCTGCAAATCTGGCCTCAGCCACGAAGTCAGGCAGGTCGATCTCGGAGGAGTGATTGAGGCGTCGATCTGATTAACAAGACAGGTTCCCGTGTCGCGGGAGTCGAGGTGCTCTGGGATTCACCCTGTGCCGGCCGGGTCTTCTCCGCTCGAATTCATGTAGTCGTCGCTTTGTGCTACGCTATCAGATCAGCGGTGACTGAGGGAGGATTGCCTTGGAATCCAGCCTGATCATTGTTCTGGTGGCTGCCGGCATCATTGTTGGCCTGGGTCAGGGGCTTCTGGGCGTGGGCGGCGCTTTCATCATGGTTCCGGTGATGGTGGCCGTGTTCGACCACATGGGCTGGGGTACGGATGTTGCGGTTAAGACAGCCTTTGGCACCAGCCTGCTGGTGATATTCCCGGCTGCCATTGCCACGACCATAGCCCACCAGAGGATGAAGGCCATCCGGTGGAAGGCGGCCATTGTGATGGGAATAGCTGGGGCAGCAGGCTCCCTCCTAGGTGCTACCCTGACTACACGCGTCATCGGCGGGGAGATCATGAAGATCGCCTTTGGAGCAGTGGTCATTTTGGCCGGGATCCGTCTCCTGACGGCGAAGCCTATGGAATCCCGCTCAACCCCGCGCGAAAGCCCTCCTCTCTGGGTCGTCTTCGGCTTCCTGGTTGGCATGCTCAGCGGCCTGCTTGGGGCAGGTGGAGGCATACTGATGGTGCCCGTCCTGGTAGTAGTACTCAAATTTCGGATGCACCAGGCGGTGGCTACCTCGGCGGCGGTGATGGTCTTCACCAGTGGCGCAGGAGCTTTGGGCTATTTCATTAACGGGTTGCATGTCTCCGGGTTGCACGACGGGTCCCTTGGCTACTTCAGCCTGACGGCATGGCTCTGTCTGGCGCCGACCAGCATTGCCATGACCCAGGCCGGCACGTGGGTGGCCCACCGCCTCTCAGGGAGGGCGCTGAGGGCGGTGTTTGTCATCGTGATGGTTGTGGTGGGCCTGAGGATGCTGGGGGCGTTCTAGGTGATTCACCCTGCGGCGTGACTCTGCGCTTCTTCTTGCTGAACCGCTCCCACTCGCTGTAGATGCAGCCGCAGTACTTCTGCCGGTATAGGTCCAACTCCTGGCTTATCCTGCGGCTGTCGCCGTAGCAAGGCCTCATGTCTTCGGAAATGAACCGGAGCCCTTCTCTTTGGGCGATCTCGTCGCCGATCTGCTTCAGAAGCTCCTGGTTCTGGTACGGGCTGATCAGCAGCGTGGTGGTGAAGGCTTCAAACCCCCGCTCTTTCGCGGCTGACGCGGTGGCTGTCAGGCGGAGACGAAAGCAGTGCCGGCAGCGGTCATCCTCATGGCCGACGACCGCCCTGAAGTAGCTGATGACATCATATCCCTCGGAAACCACGAGCGGCGTGCTGCTCTTCTGGAAGAACTGTTGAAGGGTCTGCAGCCTCTTCTGGTGCTCGCTGTAAGGGTGGATGTTGGGGTTGTACCAGAAGGATGTAACCTCGAATCCCTCCTGACGCCAGTGCTCGAGGCATCCGGCGGCGCAGGGTCCGCAGCAGGTGTGTATCAGCAATAAAGCCATGGCGCTAGAGAAGCTGCCCTTGGGGAGACTGCTTATTTCTGTACTTCAGGCCCAGGTGCTCGCAGGCCAGGCGCGTAGCCACGCGGCCGCGCGGCGTCCGCTCCAGGAACCCCAACTGAAGAAGGTACGGTTCGTAGACGTCCATGATGGTGTCGGCCTCTTCGCTGATGGATGCCGCAATGGTCTCCAGGCCCACCGGCCCACCATCGAACTTCTCGATGATGGTGCGCAGCACCCGGTGGTCCACCTGGTCCAGTCCTATCTTGTCCACCTCCAGCTTGGCCAGTGCATCGACCGCCACCGCCTTGGTTATCACTCCCTTGGCTTTCACCTGGGCATAGTCCCTGACCCGCCTCAGCAGGCGATTTGCCACCCGTGGTGTCCCCCGTGCGCGGCAGGCAATCTCTTTCACCCCCGCATCTTCTGTTGGCACATTCAAGATGGTGGCGGAGCGCTGAACTATGTCCTCCATGGCCTGCCGATCGTAGAAATCGAGCCGGTAGATAGCCCCGAACCTGTCGCGGAGCGGGGGGCTGAGCATGGCGTATCGGGTCGTGGCTCCGATGAGCGTGAACCGGGGCAGGTGCAGCCGCAGGCTCTTGGCACCTGGCCCTTTGCCGATAACGATGTCGAGGGCGAAATCCTCCATCGCCGGATACAGGACCTCCTCCACGATCCGGGGGAGGCGGTGTACCTCATCGATGAACAGGATGTCACCTTCGCGCAGGTTGGAGATTATGGCGGCCAGATCTCCAGGGCGCTCGATGGCCGGACCGGAGGTGATGCGGATGCTGGCGCCCAACTCGGCAGCGATGATGTGGGCCAGAGTCGTCTTGCCCAGGCCGGGCGGCCCGTAGATTAGGACGTGGTCAAGTGCTTCCTTCCTGCCCTTGGTGGCTTCGATGGCTATCTTGACGTTCTCTTTGACCTTGTCCTGGCCAATGTACTCGGAAAGGCGCTTGGGGCGCAGGCTCTTGTCCAGCACCACATCGCCTTCCTTGGGCTTCCCGGAGACTATGCGCTCCTCACTCTTGTCTGACATCTGGCCCACTATTATAGCCTGTTTTCTTGGTGGGCAAGCAAAGTCCAAGTCAGGAGGTGAACAAGCGGTAGACCAGAACTACTCCATTGATAGTGCACGACTTCATGTGTGGCAATGATTCCTCTTGACTCCATTCGGACCAGATCGTATCATTCGACCAGTCCCGAATGGGCTTGGGACGCCCGTCGGTAGGCACTGGAGAAAGGAGGACTCGACAAGCATGGACGAAGACGGCTTCTTGATGTTCCTAATCATCCTTTTCGCGATTCTGGCGGTCTCGTTTATCATCTCGATAGTCATAGGGATATTCTACTGTCTCACGCTTAGCAAAGCGCTCAACCGCTGTGCCCCACAGAACCGCACGCTTTCGCCGGGTTTGGTGTGGCTGTACCTTATCCCCGTATTTAACCTGGTTTGGCACTTCTTCATTGTCATCAATATGGCCAAGTCCCTGCATGCCGAGTTCGTGTACCGGGGCATCGTAGAAGAACCGAATCCCGGGCAGGGCATAGGCCTTGCTGCATGCATCCTGAACGTGGTTGCTGTCATTCCATACGTTGGGTACCTTGCCAGCATAGGGGGCCTTGTTTGCTGGATAATATACTGGGTGAAGATTGCCGGGTTCTCAGGAAAGATCGCTCAGCCATACATGCCGCCTCAACCGCCGACGGGCGTTGCGCCCGTCGCCTGAACTGACGAGTATTGAGAACACCCGGATCCCTGTAGCAAACCGCCTGCGCATTCTCCGTCATGCCCGCGAAAGCGGGAATCCAGGAGTGCCATCTCGGAGGGCCACGCTCTGTCGTGGCCGCGGAACACGGCGAAGTCCGTAAATCAAGGATTCATGGCCCGAGATCAGAGAGCAGGAGTGTAGCACGCGCCGACAGGCACCCAAAGCCGTTTCTACGGAATCGGCCTTATCGTGATGCTCTCTTCGCGCCGGGGGCCGATGGAGATGATATCGATCGGGCAGCGCATCAGCTCCTCCAGCCTCCTCACGTAGTCCCTCGCCGCCTTCGGCAGTTCCTCAAAGCGGCGCATATCGGTGGTACGGCATTCCCATCCCGGCAGTTCCTCGTATACCGGCTGGCATTTCTGCAGAGCGGCAATGCTGGCGGGGAAGCGGTCGGTGACCGTGCCGTCGAGCTTGTAGCCGGTGCATATCTTGATGGAAGGGAAGCTGTCCAGGACGTCCAGGCGCGTGAGCACCAGGCCGTTGAACCCGTTGATGCGGGTGCTGAAGCGGGCTGCCACGGCATCGAACCAGCCGCAGCGGCGGGCGCGTCCCGTAGTGGCCCCGAACTCCTGAGCTATCTGGCGGATCTTCTCGCCTGTCTCATCATGGAGTTCCGTCGGCATTGGCCCCGCGCCCACCCTGGTGGTGTACGCCTTGACCACCCCGAAGACGTAGTCGATCTTGGTTGGGCTGATGCCGAGCCCGGAGAAGGCTCCCGCGGCTATGACCGTCGAGGACGTGACGTAGGGATACGTGCCGAAGTCGACGTCCAGA
>JAFGCL010000196.1 GCA_016932645.1 Dehalococcoidia bacterium
GGCAGCACCGTTTGTGCTGTACTACGTGGTGCGTGACCGCATTGAGAAGCGGAAGAGGAAGAAAGCAGAAGCCAGGAACAGAAGCTAGGGAGTACCGGACTCGAGAAGGGGGATCGATGCGCGGCCACGCGCCCTTTCGTGCCGAGTCTCAGTTCGCTGATACCTTCCCCGACGGCTAGCGCAGCATGGCCTGGCCGCCATCAACCATCAAGGTCTGTCCAGTAATGTAGTCCGAGTCCGAGCTGGACAGGAAGACGACTGCCCGGCCGATATCCTTCTCGCAGTCTCCCATGCGGCGCAGCGGAATCATCGCCACGATGAGGTCAAGCATCCCGGGGTTGGACTTGCCCCACTCCAGCATGTGCGGGGAGCCGGCCATCGGACAGATGACGTTGACGTTGATTCTGAATTGGCCCCATTCGTGACAGGCCACCCGCGTCAGTGCGCGTATGCCCTCTTTGGCGGCAGCATATGCGGTCCAGTTGCTGTGGCCCTCCAAGCCGGCGGCTGAAGCGAAGTTGACTATTTTCCCCCCGTGCTCCTTCATGTAGGGGAAGCATTCCTGCATGAAGTGGAAAGTCCCCATCAGGCCGGTCCCGAGCGCCAGATTCATATCCTCGTCGGTGGTTTCGTGGAAGGGGACATCGTTCCGCATGGCCTGGGCCACGTTCACCATGATGTCCACCGTGCCGAACTCCTTCACTGCTGCGGCCACCACGGCTTTCACTTGGTCGCGGCGGCTGACATCACAGGGCACGGACAGGGCACGGGCCCCGATCGCCGTGAGTTCCTGGGCGGTGTTGCTGCAGGTATCGGCCCTTATGTCCGCGAGTACGACCGAGGCGCCCTCCTTGGCCAGAGCCAGAGCCGCCCCGCGACCTATTCCCTGCCCCGCTCCTGTTACAATAGCTACTTTGCCATCCAGCTTTCCCATTCTCTCGATGCCCTCCGTTTCGGATTCTATGTGCCTATTCAGTGCTGTGCCACTCACCAACTGTCTTCAGACCGGGCGAGTGTCAGTCAGGCAGGATCGTCAAATCATCACCGCTCAGCCACCTTGCTCCCCACACTGCTACCGGGTTCCCTTTTGGGCCCTCCATTGCAGAATCAGGCAACATGCTGACATACCCCGAGATACTGGAGTAGTACTCTTCGTACTCTCTGGTGGATGCCAGGAAACCCATGCTGAGCCTGAGCGGAACGACCTTGACGACGACTTGGTCGTTGTTGCGCAATTTGAGCTTGATTTCCGAAAGAGGGGGCGAGAAGCACTCCCCGGCAATGGCAACAGCCATGTCCGTGCCGTCGGAGACCATGACGAACCCCATGCCTTCTGGGATTCTATAGGTTGCCGACGGCCCGATGATCGACAAGCTGGCGGAACCTTCGAGTGGCACATATGCCCCTTGGTACACTCCCCAGTGGGACGTCAAGTCCGACACTGACACTGTCTCCGTGTCACTCACCTTGACCTCGACCTGCTTCTCGAAGCTGCCAGCACTATCCGTCGCGTTGAAGGTGATCCGGTGATAGCCTTCAGCCAGTGAAGTGGTGTCCCACGAGGCCGTGGCTACACCCCACGATTTCAGGAAGGGGAATGGCATCACATAGGGCTCCAAGTTCATGGCTACCGGCTGACCGTCATCAACCTGGTAGGTCACTCCCGAATCAACGGGGCCGTTCTTACTATATATTTTGATGGCCAAATCTACCTGCCCATTGACGATTGGCGTCAGGCCGGGGTCAATAGTCCTCTCCTCACCAGTTCCCTTGTACAGGCTGTCGACCTCCTCACCCTTCACCGTGATTATTCGGTAGCCAGCCGGCTTCCCGTCAGGATTGGCCCCGTGCCACCATTCACCGCAGACCGCTCCGGTAATCTGCTCGTAGACATCGGTGGCACTAGTCATCGTGTCCTGGTGCAGATGCCCGCAAAAGAGCTTGGCCGAATGGCCCTTCAGCGCTGCCAGGACCTCGCTGCGGTTTCTCCAGCTTGCCGTTGGCTCGTGGAAGAAGATGAGAAGAGGGGCGCCTTTTCTGCGCTTCAAATCGTCCTTCAGCCATTGAAGCTGTGTGTCTGATATCTGGTAGATCTGTTGCCCGTCAACCAGGTCATTGGGATCGAGAACGATGCAGTGATAGTCGCCCCAGTCATAGGAGTAGTAGGTTGGGCCGAAGCGTCTGACGAAAATCCCTTCGCCATAGGCGGGATCAGTGGCCGGCACATCATCGGAGTATATGCCGACGACGTCATGGTTCCCTACTGCATTGTAGAGGGGCATGCTCAATGTGGATGTAGCATTCTCGTAGACATCAAAGCACTGCTCCGCCTCGGCGACCGTGGCGGCGTTGCCTTCGTTGATGAGGTCTCCTGTAGACACGACGAAGGCTGGCCCCATCTCGTTCAGCTCGGTGATGAGCTCACTGAAAGCTGTTTCGTGTTCCTGGTCCACGTGCATGTCGGTCATCTGAACAAAAGTGAAATCGGAGGAGTCCTTCTCCGGTGTGTGCCTCAGGCCGAAATCGAGCTGGCCGCTGGAGATGGTGGCATACCACTGGCCGGTGGGCGTGTAGTCCGCCGGGGTGGTTATGAAGACCAGAGACTCCTCCGCGGGCAAGTTATACTCACCCGCCTTGTTGGTAGAGCGGCAGTAGACCCCATCGGAAACCAGGACACCCTTGACACCCCCCTCGTCCTCATCTTGGACGCCGTTGGCGTTGGCATCCTCGAATACGATGCCAGTTATGCCGTCGGGGAACTCTGTTCCGGAAGAACAGCCGACCATATTCGGGATTGCCAGGAGTCCGGCAAGCAGAAGTATGGCTAGCGCTTTTCGAATCATCTGTCTTCACCTCTCATCGCTGTCGGTCTCTGGGCGTCGGCAGAGTCACCGCAACGCTACTTGTGCTGACTGACTGTCATGATAGCACACGTCGTTTCCGGGAATCCAACGAGGCTGATGGCGATCTCTTCGGTAGGTGGTACCACGGAGGAGCTTGTTGGAGTTGACGAGTACACGCTTTTGACAAGCGTCGGCCCTGCGAAGATAATAGCCCGACGATTCCCCTGTGTGATCTGGCAATGAAGAAGATTGTATTGGCTTCGGCCTCGCCCCGAAGAAAGGAACTCTTGGAGCAGGTCGGGCTGCGGTTCGAGGTGGACCCAACGGACTACGATGAGGGCAAGATATCCACCTCGGGCCCGCACAGGATGGCCACGCATCTGTCTCAGGGCAAAGCCCGGGCTGCGGCGCGCAAGCACCGGAAGGCCATCATTATCGCCGCGGATACGCTGGTGGTATTGGGCGGCAAAGTGTTCGGCAAGCCGCATACGAATGCTCAGGCGCGGGTGATGCTCCGGGCTTTGAACGGCAGGACACACTCCGTTGTCACCGGATTCACCATCCTCGATACTGAAACCGGCAAGGTGCTGTCGAGGTCGGTGGAAACCAGGGTTCATATGAAGAGGGCGACGCTGAAGGAGATCGACGGTTACGTCCGGACGAAGGAGCCGCTGGACAAGGCGGGGGGCTACGCCATCCAGGGGCGGGGGGCGGTTCTGGTGGAGAGGATCGAGGGGGACTACTCCAACGTCGTTGGCCTGCCTTTGGGCACTCTGGCGGAGAGTCTGAAGGAGTTCGGCATCAACGTCCTATAGTGCGACAGCAGGAGACCTTGAGCTAGATAGACGTGCTGTGGCCGCTCCCAGCGCGGTGGTGCAGATAGATCAACCGGCTGTTGATCTCAACCTCATCCTCCGGCGTGGCAAATGGCACGTCCGCCCTGAAGCGTTCTGTGAGCCTGCTATCGAGGATCGCCTGCGGAAACCTGGTCTTCAGTTCTGTGACTATGACTTTCATGTTCTGCGAAGAAGACAGAGCTTTCTTGTCCCCCAGCGACGAATAGTCAAAGCTTGACTGGATGATCTCCACGATGGGCTCCAGCGACGTCCTGTTGTAGAGCCACAGAAATTCCCCGTAGTGAACGGATTGAACCTTCGGCTTCTCTTTGGTTTTCTTCATGATGGGAATCCCTGTCATCAGTGTTGCGGCCACATTGATGTTCCTGGGTATGATGCCCTTGCCGGTGTTCTGTGGCGTCGCGCTGGCATCTGCTGCCGCACCGCTCGCTCCGCCCTGCTTCTCAGTGTGAGTTCTGATCGTTCCCCTGATTATCAGGAACAGGCTTCCCTCCTCAAACGTTGTGGTCTGGCCACCCTTGTCCCGGAACGAGACATCGCGTTCCCCCAGTTGCAGGGTATGGGCATTGAACCTCCCGGCGGGACGCTGTCGAAGCTCTGAATCATGGCAGATGATGACCGGGTATCCCAGAGACTTCAGGCCCTGGGCGACCGATTCGGCGGTTGGCATGTCCGGATAGTACCCGGCCACCTTCGGGATCTTGCCGTTCAAGACGGCGCGCATCGCGAAGACGTCTTTATTCAGTATCTTGGCGACCGCCTCTACGACACCCTGACTTGGCGCACCTGTTGGAGCGAGCGTCACGTACACAACATCAATGTCGGCCATTAAGCCTTCCCCATCTTCGGTGCTCAGTCCAGCGTCACAATACCATGTCTCCGTTAGAGTAGCAAAGAGCAATGCTGCAGACATCGTGCCACCATGGTCAATGTCGCCAATCTTGTCTCGGCGATCGAGTACACATGGTTGACACCCTCAGCCTCTCCATCCTAAGATTCGCGAAGTTGAAGCGGTTAGATTTAGGGAATAGTTGGCAACGGTATGGCGCGCGTGATTACTGAGAAGCTTTCTGGACCGATGCAACCATCGGAGTATACGCTTCGTGTCCACCGTGTGGGTATGTGCGGATATGCTCGGGAGTTCTTTGAGATTGCCAAGAAAACGCGAGTATCGCCAGTAAAATACTATTTGCTCGGCCATGCCCTTGAGCTCTATCTTAAGTCGTTTCTCATGAAACAGGGCGTTCCACTTAGCACCCTGAAGAAGAAGCCATACTCTCACAACATTTCCAGGCTGCTCGCGGAGGCCAAGGCCAAAGGAATCGAGCGCCACTTCAGGATTAGTCCCGAGCTCGTCACTGATATTGATGAGTTCTCATCCTTTTACGCAGCCAAGGGTTATGAGTATTTCCCAATCGTTGTCTGGATGTTTCGGCGCCATGTGCCCAAAGCCGATCGAGTGTCGGCATTTGCGACACGTCTCCATATGCGATTGCCTGAGATAATTCAGGAGGACTGATGCCGCTCGCTGACCTTTGCGTTGGAGTCCTTGGCTTGACCGGCCCTGTTTCTGCCATTTGCATATCTTCGTAGCCAAGTGCCATGCAGAAAACGGTTACTTTGTCTTCCGCAAGACTGCGTGTCCCGCCTCCTCCCCGGCCACCCACCCCGTAGAGAACGCTGCCTGCAGGTTATAGCCGCCGGTGTCGGCATCCAGGTCCATGACCTCCCCGCAGAAGTACAGGCCCTTCACCAGCCGCGAGGCCATGGTCTTGGGGTCGATCTCATCCAGCGACACGCCGCCAGCCGTCACCGTGGCGGCTGAGATGGGCAGCGGCGCTTTGATGTTGAAGCGCAGGGACTTGAGCAGACGCGTCAGCCGCTCCCTTTCCTCTGCTGTCATCTGGTGGCCCAGCCTGTCGGGCAGCAGCCTTGTCGTCTCCAGGAAGGGATCAACCAGCTTGTGTGGCAGGAGGCCATCGAGCAGGTTACGCAGGGAGCGATTGCCATGGCGGTCGAACTCCCTTTGAAGCCGCTGCTGGAGTTGGGCGTGGTCCAGCGTGTGGAAGAGGTCGATGGCCACGCTGACGGGACCGACTTCCAATGCATCGACCACGGCCAGGCTCATGAGCAGGGTTATCGGGCCGCCGATGCCGAAGTGAGTGATCATCATCTCGCCGGTGCGGCTTTCGATGACCGGTTTGGGCGGCTTCCGGCTGGATAGGCCGCGCCCATAGTCCGCGGTCAATGTCAGGAAAGGGTCAATGCGGTCGGCTTCGCACTGGTACGCAGTGAGGCGGACATTCTTCAAGGCGATGCCCTGCATGCTCTTGGCCAAGTCGATTTCCCGCACGATCAGGGGCACGAGCGCTGGGCGAAGCTTGACGATGTTATGGCCGACTTCGGCCGCCAAGCTGTAGCCGTCGCCGCTGGAGCCGGTCTCGGGATAGGACGCGCCGCCGGTGGCCAGAACCACGGCGGCAGCCGGAACACGTTCTTTGTCGATTTCGACTCCGGTGACGCGGCCCTTGGCGATCTGTATGCTGGTCACCCTCGCTCCGGTGCGGAGGCGGACGCCGCCGTCTTCCAGGTAACGCTGCAAGGCACTCACCACGTCTTCGGCTCTGTTTGAGGATGGAAAGACGCGACCGTCAGGTTCCGTCTTGGTCCCGACGCCGTACCGTTCCAGGAAGGCCAGCAGGTCATCGCGGAAGAACCGGCCGAAGACGCCGTAGAGGAAGCGACCGCTAGGGCCATACATGGTCACGAAGTCTTCCAGGTCCTTGGTGTTGGTGAAGTTGCAGCGCCTGTTTCCTGTAAGCAGGAGCTTGTTGCCGGGGCGGTTCGTCCTCTCCAGCAGCAGGACGTCGGCGCCTGTCTCCGCGGCCCGGCCGGCAGCCATCATGCCGCCGGCGCCGGCGCCCACGACAACGATACTATTCCGCATGGAGTCACATTGTATCACTCGGTAACTGCGTCTTCGAGAAGGGAAGGGCGCGAAGCCCATCTGCCCGCCCCGATTGCAGTTCCGCGATTCGCCTCCTTTGAGGCCGAGATGCTACAATTCTTCTCGGGCGATCATCCGGGGAAGCAGACAGAATGTTTGACGGGCGTCCGGCCAGCGAGGCTGCCGGACTGTGATGAGGAGTACTGAGGTATGGCGGGAAAGACAAGGAAAGTGGAGAACATCGTGAAGATCACGCAGCGCGCTGCGGAGACGCTGAAGGCCATTCGGGCCGCCAACACCACGGACGAGAAGCACGTGCTGAGGATCGATATCGAAGGTGACGGATACGGTTTGTGGCTCGGCCCGGAGCAGAAGGGTGACACTTGGGTAGGCAGTGAGGACACATTGCTGCTGAGGGTGACACCTGATGTCATCAGACTGTTCAGAAAGACCAGCATGGTGATTGACTGCATGGACCACGAAGAGGGCATGCGGATGATTGTCTATCCTAGGGACAATCCACCGCCGGAGCTGTCCAAACCCAAGAAGACCCGGCGGGCTGCAAAGAACACCAGCAAGAACAAGAAGTAGAAGTCGTCGACTTCACTCCTTGCGGCACGACTACCCGCCGATGAACATGCTCTTGAGGCGGTGCCACCACGACATGCGTGGCTGCGCTTGCCGCGGCGCCTCCAGCATCTTGATATTCTGGGTCAGGCTCATGATGATGGTGTCCAGCCGGGATATCTCCTCTCTAAGAAACGTGACCTCGTCACGGAGGACATCCACTTCGTCCCTTAGAGCCTCTTCAATGGCTGCGGACGACCTGACCAGGTTCAAGGTGGTGGTGATGCCGGCAGCGTCGGCCTGGACGCTGTCCCCGCCGTTGTCCCGGATGGCCGCTAGCCTGGACTCGTCCAGGATGACCAGCCACTGTCCGTCTCCATTCTTCTGTGCCTTAAGGCTGCCTCTCTTGATGCGCTTCCTGACCGCCTCGGTCGATATGCCCAGTATCCTTGCTGCCTCGCCGATCTCTAAGGTGCGTTCTGTCATCTGACTAGACTAGTCCTCCTCAGTGTCCTTTCTCCGTCCTGTACGTAACCATCATAGCACGTTGACCTGAAAGAGAACCACCGCTTGGCTCTTGGTGTCGTCTCAGGCGTCGGGCCGACTGTCTCACTGTGACTTACGGGCATTGCCCTCTGATTGGGATCCGGCACCCGGTCGCGTGCTTGGGGCAGGCGGTTTCTTGCCTCCGGCCACCAGAGATGTCAGCGCACCAACCCCGGCAATACAAGCCCCGGTGATATAGGCCCAACGCAGGCCGCACAGGAATTCCTGGATCTCTTCTTCCCCAAAGGCACCCGGCTGCATGGAATGGGTCACTGGGGCGCAGTTGTACAGCACTGCGCCGGCCACGGCTATTCCCAGCACCATGCCCACGTTGCGCATAGCGGCCAGTATCCCGGAGGCGATGCCCAGATGGACTACCGGAACGCTGCCCATGACGGCGCTGTTGTTCGGGCTCCCGAACAGGCCGGCCCCCGCGCCGGCGATGGCAAGCCGCCATGCCACATCGAGGGCGCTGGAGTCGGCCTGGAGACGGGTGAGAAGGATCAACCCTGCGGCGGAAAGGCACATGCCGCAGAATGCCAGGGGCCTGGTGCCGATGCGGTCCGAAATGGCCCCACTCAGAGGCGCCACGACGAGGGTGGCCATCGGGGAAGCGGCCATGACCAGGCCGATCTTGAGCACATCGTAGTGCAGCACGATGCTGAGGTAGAAGGGGGTCAGAAAGACAACGGCATAGGTGGCCACGAAGTTGAGCAGGGCGCTAACGTTGGCGAAGGCAAAGACACGGTTGGCGAACAGAGATAGGTTGAGCATCGGCTGGACTGCTCTCTTTTCGATCCAGATGAACATGGCTCCCGACGTGAGAGCCGCTGCCAGCAAGGCAACCGACGCTGGCGCTGTCCAGCCCCAGTCGTCTCCTCTGTTGGCGTAGAGCAGCAGGCTTGTCAGTGATACGAATGCTGCAACTGCTCCCCGGATGTCCAGTCGCTGTCCAGCCTTTCGAACGCTTTGGGGGATGATGCGGTCGCCCCAGAAGACCGCCGTGATCCCGATGGGTACGTTGATGAAGAAGACATAACGCCAACTCAAGTTTTGTGCAATCAATCCTCCCAACGTCGGGCCAAGGCCGAGTCCCACAGCGATGCTGATGGCGTAGATGCCCAGCGCCTTGCCTCTCTCTTGGGGTGGGAAAGCGGCGGTAATTATGGCATAGCCCACTGACATCATCATGCCCGCAGCCAGCCCCTGCAAGGCTCTGAACACTATCAGCATCCAGATGGTCTGGGAGACCCCGCACAGCGCAGACGTCACTGTGAAGGCGACCAGGCCAGAGAGGTAGACCGTCCTGTAGCCAATCATGTCTCCCAGCCGCCCATATAGGAGGATGAGACAACTGATGGTAAGCAGGTAAATGGTCGGCACCCACTGCGCGATGGATATGTCCGTGCGGAAGTACTCCGTTATCGAGGGGAGCACGGTGTTGACAATGCTGCCATCGAGGGGCCCCATGATGCTGCCCAGCATAACTGCGGCGAGGATGGCCCACTTCGCGCCGGGACGTCCGGCCTTCGCGTGCATACTTGACTGAGGTGATGACATCCCTATTCCTGCGTCCGATGATTACTCTCAGGCCACACTGGCTCCAGCACCGCCCATTGCTCGGGGCAACTCTTGATGTACTTCTCCATAACACGGATGACTTGATTCATGTGCTTGGCCACAGTCGCATTCCCATCGGACGCGACTTCGATGGGAGACTCAACGTACACATCATACCGGCCGTCGTCCCGGCGCAGGTTGAACACAGGGATAATGGCCGCTCCCGTGCGCAGAGCAATTCTCACGCCTATGTCAGGAAGGCGCGTCTCTTCGCCAAAGAAGAGCGCCTTGGGGGCCTCTCCGGTGACATCGCGATCACAGACAATCAGGACGATCTCACCGTTGCGCAACGCTTTCAGCATGGCCTGGAGGGCGCCTGATTTAGCCGGTATGATGTTCAGCCCCTTGTTTCTTCTTAGTGAGACGACGTGGTCTAGCAGTCTCTGCGGCTCCAAGGCTTCGACTAGAATGGTGGTTCGAACCGAGTGCACCGCCAGCAGTTGCACAGCGACGTCGAAACTACCGAAATGTGCTGTGACCAGCACCACTCCCTTGCCTCTAGCCAGGGCAGCGACCAAATGATGAACGCCGTGTGGAGTGACCTGCCTCTTGATTTCTTCGGGCTTCATGCGTGGGATACTGATCAGGTCAAGGTAGTTCTTGGATGCATTCCTCAGAACGCCGCGCACCAGCGGGCGTATCGCTGCATCATCCGATTCCGCTCCCAGGACGTGCTTGATGTTGCTGGCTATGGAGCCTCTTATCCGTGGAGAAACCAGGTAGATGATGTCGCCGACCAGGGTCGCTATGAGATAGCTGACTCTCCTGGGCAGACGCGAGAGGGTGAGTTCCGCGAGTATGAATAGGTAGTATCTCGCCATCAGCGGATCATGAGAGCGTGCCGGAAGGTGGGAGATAGCATGTCAAAGAAAGAAGGACGGAGGGTCCTAGGATGCTCCGATAGCGAACTCCCTGATTGGACTAGGCGCGTGTTCCATATCGGACCGACAGGACCTGTTCTCGACTCAACAGTCTCTGGTCTCCGTGACTGGCACCCGACCATTCTGCCGGCTACCGTGCTATCACACTCTGATTCGTCGATGCCAAAGGTGTTGGATTGGTGGAGGACGACATCGTCCCGAACATGAAAAGTGGCGCACGCACCGCTGTCGGGCAGTTGTTCCGATTGCCGGGCCTGCGTTTGCCGAGGCAGGCTTGTACCAAGATCAGCGCGAACGCTCATGCAACCTGTCTTCGAACTCGTCCCGGCTGAAGGCATACTCCTGAGTGCCGTAGCACTCTACCGCGAACGAGGCGCAGACGCTGCCCATCAAGGCGGACTGCGCGATGTCCAGACCCCGGGCCAATCCGGTGATCAGCCCACCCCTGTAGGAATCACCGGCGCCGGTGGGATCGACCACCTCTCTGGGCTTGATGGCAGGGATGGCAGTCTCCCCCTGCAGGGTGCAGACCCGGGACCCCTGGTCTCCCAGTGTGGTGATTATGGTCCCGGTTCTTTCCAGCAACTGGCTCTTGGTCAGCCCCGTCTTGCTCATGATCAAATCCAGTTCGTAATCGTTGGAAATGAGGACCATGCACCCATCGATGGCCCGCAGGAGCTCTTGCGGATTCAACATGGGCAGCGACTGCCCGGGGTCAAAGATGCAGGGAATCCTTCTGGCCCTGCACTCCAGAGGGTACTTCACCATGTCCTCGAGGTTGCCGGGGGCGACTATCATCAACGTCTCTGCGGCATCGAGCCAGTCGAAGTCAAGGCAAGACGAGTACTTCATGGCTCCGGGGTTGAAGCCGGTGATCTGGTTGTCGGAACGATCGGTGGTGATGAAGGCACCGGCGGTGAACTCGGCCTCAATTATGCGGATCCCATCCGCAGATATACCGTTCTCGTTCAGCCACTGGAAGTACTTCTGGTAATCCCGGCCGATAGTGGCGGAGATGACAGGTTTCTCGCCCATCAACCGAAGTGCATAGGCAATATTGCCCGCTGTGCCTCCGAGTACCTCTTTCATGCCATCCACCTGGAAGCAGACATTCAATACGTGTATCTTCTCCGGCAGTATGTGATCCGCGAAGTGGCCCGGAAAGACCATGATCCGGTCATAGGCCAGGGAGCCAGAAACGACGATGTTCATGCTGGAGTCCACCCGTCCTTCTGAGTCTGATTGACCAATCTTGCCAACGTGGCATGTCCAACGGCAGCGACTTCGGTGACAGCCAGACTAGAGGCTACACTCACTCTCCGTAGGCTGTCAAGGTCGATCTGCCTGCCACTCTGGGCCGAACCGGGCCGGGATGACTTCTCGCTTGATTTGGCGAGCTTAGCGTCGTAAACTGCTTCTGGAACTGAGGTGGATAATGGTGCGTGCCAGAGCCGCAGTCAAATCCGAGACCGCCCGAGCCTCCAAGAATCGAGATATGGGCATTGCCTGCGCCATAGGCAATACACCGCTCGTACTTCTGGACAACCTGGATGGGAACCCCAAGGTCAAGATTCTAGGGAAGCTTGAAGGGGCTAATCTCTCTGGCTCAGTCAAGGATCGCCCGGCCCACTATATGCTTGCCAAAGCGGAGGAATCCGGCGAGCTCACCAGAGACAAGACCATCATAGAGGCCACTTCGGGTAACATGGGCATCGCGCTGGCAGCTATTGGCGCTGCCAAGGGGTATCGGCTGAGGCTGTTCATGCCAGAGTGCGTTAGCCAGGAGAGACAACGGGTTCTTACTGCCTTGGCAGCTGAGATCGTGCTCACTCCGGCGAAGGAGGGCACAGATGGGGCCATCAGGGAGGTCCACCGTCTGCTCGAGGAAGACCCGGACAGATACTACATGCCTAATCAGTTTGACAACGAGAACAACTCCTTGGCGCACTATGAGAGCACCGGCCCGGAGATCTTCTCCCAGACCAAGGGTGAAATAGATGTCTTCTTGGCTGGCATGGGGACCACAGGCACGCTGATGGGGACGGGCAGATATCTCAAGGAGAAGAAACCGAAGTGCCTGATCGTCGGCGTGGAACCCACCATCGGTCACACCATACAGGGGCTGAAGAACATGGAGGAGTCCATCGTGCCCGGGATCTACCAGCCGAAGGTCTGGGATGAGAAGGTGACTGTGGAGGACGAAGAGGCCTTCGAGACCACCAGACTTCTGGCAACACGGGAAGGGCTGTTCCTAGGCATGTCCAGTGGGGCGGCGGTGGCGGGGGCACTGCACCTGTCCAGGGGGATGAACCGCGGCACTATCGTTGTCATACTGCCCGACCGTGGTGACCGCTACCTGAGCACCACTCTGTTCCGGTCCATCTGCGCCAAGTGCCCGCCATAGGATTCGGGCAGTCTCTGCCAGTCGATTTCTCATCGCACTCGTTCTCAACAGGTCATTCTGCGCCTCCCGCAGGAGCACGACTACTTACCTTCCGTCCAATTCATGTCCTTTTCGGGGGCTTCCCGCTTCCCATCTTCATGAGTGCAATCTCTGAGGGAGTAACATGTGGATGGCAGGCGTAGGGTTTCGACCCTTATTGCCCCCCGCGATCCGTGTTGCAGACTGTAGTGTAGAATGGTGTCGGAGGGGCTCTTTGCCGTAGAAACGAGGAGGAACGGAGCATGGAGGACAGATCCATTGTTATCATTGGCGCTGGCATTGCCGGGCTCGCGGCAGGATGCTATGGCCGGATGAACGGCTACCGCACGGAGGTATTCGAGATGCACGACAAGCCCGGTGGGTTGTGCACCTCGTGGACACGAAAGGGTTACACCATAGATGGCTGCCTTCACTGGCTGACCGATTCCAAACCTGGCCCTGGTTTCTACAGGGTCTGGCAGGAACTGGGAGCGGTGCAGGGAAGAGAGATGG
This sequence comes from Dehalococcoidia bacterium, assembly GCA_016932645.1. Lineage (GTDB taxonomy): Bacteria > Chloroflexota > Dehalococcoidia > UBA2247 > RBG-13-53-26 > JAFGCL01. Next base: position 13,197 of record JAFGCL010000196.1, read on the forward strand.
TCTACTTCGACGCATTCTGCCGGCTTGAGGGAAGGCATGGCGAAGAGTTCGTTTTTCACAATGACATGGAACGTCTGGAACAGCATATGCTGCAGTTGTCGCCAGAGGACAGCGACCTGATCAGGGATTTCATCAAAGACGCGCGCAAATGCCTTCGTTTCGAGATGCCCATCGACAAAGCGCCGGAGCTGTACGGCCCGGTCGATGGACTGAAGATGCTTCTCCGAATGCTGCCTTTTCTGAGTACTGTCCGAAAATGGGACAGGCTGAGCATGGAGGAATTCGCTTCTCGTTTCAAGAGTCCTTTCTTGAGAGAGATCCTGCCATTGATATGGTTTCCGGAATTCTCAGTGTTCCCGCTGATGGCGTTCATGGCCGGATTCCATCAGAGGAGATCGGGGTATCCCTTGGGCGGATCGCTGGAGTTCTCGCGGGCGATTGAGAAGCGATATCTGGGTCTGGGTGGCGGAATTCAGTACGAGTCGAAGGTGGCCAAGGTGATTGTGGAGAACGACCGGGCGGTGGGCATCAGGACGGAGGACGGCAGCGAGCACCGTGGAGACTACGTAATATCAGCGGCGGATGGGTATGCCACCATCTTCGAGATGATGGATGGTAGGTATGTCGACAAAAGGATTCGGGGTTACTACGAGAAGCTGGCCATCTTCCCGCCTCTGGTCTACGTTGCGATGGGAGTCAATCGGACCTTTGAAGATGTTCCTCCAACGATCAGCGGTTTCAACATGCCTCTTGCTGAGCCGATGGCTATTGGAGGCCGGCTGCGCGAGAGGCTTGACGTTCACATCTACAACCATGATCCTTCGCTGGCTCCGGCGGGCAAGACGGTAGTGATATGCATGATCGGGTCTGATTATGGTTACTGGAAGAAACTACGGGAGAATCCGGAACAGTACCGAGAGGCAAAGGAGAAGACGGCCCGACAGGTGATTGCGGCGCTGGACAAGCGCTGGCCCGGATTCGCCTCTCAGATAGAAATGTGCGATGTGGCCACCCCGGTCACTTTCCACCGCTACACGGGCAATTGGCAGGGGTCGTTCGAAGGATGGATGGTCACTCCCGGGATGTTGACTCTTCGCATGAAGAAGACGCTGCCGGGGTTGGACCGGTTCTACATGGCTGGGCAATGGGTGGAGCCAGGCGGTGGCATACCATCGGCTGCTTTTTCGGCACGCAACGTGATGCAGATCATCTGCAAGCGGGACAAGAAGCGCTTCGAGACTTCGTTTCCATGATGACTGGTCCTGTTGGCCGAAGGATTCCCAGTGCTTCAGTCGACTAAGTACTGGTGTGGGCCGAGACGGCCCACATAATGTCTCCAGACCGGCGCGAGCGGCGTAAGCGTCGCATCGTGCTGCTGGAGGGGTCGAAGACGGGAGGTGGATCTGATAGAGGTAAGAACCAGATAACCGGAGAGGGAGGGGGTGGCTACCAGTGAGGCC
>JAFGCL010000197.1 GCA_016932645.1 Dehalococcoidia bacterium
AATGGAGACCCCCTCCGGGCCACCAGTGAGGGAGAAAGTCCACTCGCGCAGCAGAGGGGGCGCAGCGGCCCGGAGAGGGGGACGTACGGTTAAGGATAATACAAGTGGCCCCTCGCTGTCACCACTGCTTCGCCTCGTTCTTGCCTGCATGGCTCATGTGAACCATCATAAGGTTCACTCACTGAGAGAACAAGCAACCAAGGAAGCCCACAGCAGATCGAGCCACCTTTCACTCCCTCCAATCCCCTTATACTTATAAGGACTTCGTATGTGCTGCGGTTCCTGATTATATCACAGTCACCATAGTGCCCTGTCAATACCCTAGACCCACATCATACCCTGTCGATCAACTTTGTTCGGGTCCGGAAGAAACCATCAACTCGCCCCAAGCCCTTACTCTCTGCCCGGGTCCGCCGTGGATGCATCTCGGAACCACTTGTGAATCTGGTCCAGTGCCGGGGGAAACACGCTGAAGACCTGCGTGTCGCCGGGGAACTGCAGGGAATGCCCTTCGGTGATGAAGAGTATCCCCCTCTCCCCGGGTTTCAGTGACTCGTCTATCCTCTTGGCCATGTGGTTATATCTCTTACGCGAAGCCTCCACATAGAACTCGCTCACCATCCTGGCCACCTTCTCACTCAAGAACCCTCCAAGTAGCATCCTCTCCCAATCCATGCTCTCTTCCGCCAGTTCCCTGTCATCAGTGGCCTCAAGCCTAGCACCCCTCTCACCCCTCTCCTTGACTATCGAGCAACTGCTGGTATTCATTTTCTCCAGTATCTTCAGGCCCTCTTCGCCCCCCGCAACGATGGCCTCGTGATAGATGCACTCCACCGCGCCAATCTTTTCTTCCAGTTTGACCAGTTGTTCTTTAACCTGCTGCCAGTACATGTCGAACTTCTCGCTGTAGTCGGCGGGAGCGTCGCTGCCCCGCAGCAGAAGAGGCACGACGAAGATCTTCCGCTGCCCTCCAAAGGACTCTACTGAAGGTCTCTCAATGTGGCCCAGTTCTTCACCCACTCTCTGTGTTCCCTCCAGTTCTGTAGACTCGACTCTTGGGGAGCCGCCAGACTCTGCCGCGCGCTGCTATGCCGGGCGACAAGGGTCTTGTGAACCTCCAGGCATCAGGCACCCCGCATTTCCAGTTGAAATAGGGGATGCTGACCTGTAGGACATGCACGTGACCGGTCTTGGTACTCGGCCTTCATTTTCTCCAGATGGAAGATTTGCTATGCCAACGCCTTCACCGTCTCCAACCGCTTCTTGGCCATCAGTTGAGCGCAGAGCGCTTCCCGTTCAGGATCGCTGATGTGTTCAAACATCATGATGAACCGCGTATCGGCGAGTCGCTGCAAAGGTAGATGCATGGCGGATACAGGACATGCGGACGTCTCTTGCTGCGTGAACCAACGGTGCATTTGCCCTTGTTCAGTACACGGTAGTCAATCGAATCGATTAAGAAGAGCTGCTTCGGCGTGGCATCGCAGACTGTAGTCCAATGCCCTTTCTTGCCTTCGTTGCCCGACCAGCCAAGCCAGATGATCGCCGCCCGGTGGTCTTCCTGCAGGAAGTCATTCAGGCTGCCCCAGACTTGACCCAGCGTGGCAGTGCGATCGTTTCGGAAAGGCATGGAGCGATACTTCATCTGCTCTCCCACAACATCACGAAGCAACCGACCGATCATGCGTATGCCGATGCCATCCGCAACCAGCCGCGCATCACCGATATAGTCCATGATACTGCTGAACAGCTCCTGACTCTCGTCTCTATCCAGACCTGCGACGATACGAGTGGCATTGATAACGCTATAGACGCCGCAAAGCCCGCCTAGATCGCCTTGGGTATATGGTCTCATGGTAATCCTGTCTGCCAGCGCGGTTATTCCCGCGCCTATCTGGCTTCCCTACACATACCTTGCGTAGCTCGTCAGGTGGATGTTTCTTCTACAGCCAGCCCTTGAGATCTGCTGCAGCCATACGTGACCCAGCTACTTCAGTCTGCACAGTCATTCCTCGTATGGCTATATCACCGTCCAACCCGGCATCAGCACCTCAGGCCGCTTACCCCAAGTGTCCACACCGTCCCGGTTGGAGAAGCATCACCAAGTGATAATATTATCACACGCTTCACACTTTCTTGTCTTTGGCGTGTTTCCCGCGGTCGCGTTTCTGTCTCACTTCCTGGAACTGTCGGATCAACTCTTTCTCTTCACGTGTGAGGTCGGTTGGCGTAACCACCCTCAGTACAATATACTGGTCCCCTCTGCCACGTTTGCCCAGACGAGGCATGCCCTGCCCCGGAACCCGCACCACGGCGCCAGTTTGGGTACCTTCGGCAATATCCACCTTGACGTCACCGCCAAGCCCAGGTACTTGCTCCCCGCCACCCAAGGCTGCCGTGACAAAAGGGATGTCATGCTGAATGTAGATGTCATCACCGTGCCTTTCGAAAAGCGGATGCCTTTCCACATTGACAACAACATACAGGTCGCCCGGAATGCCGTCAGTACCAGCCTCCCCCTCACTCTCGACCCTGACATTGTAACCGGTGTCGGCTCCAGCGGGAACGTCGATCTTGAGATCCCTCTTGGTCTCGACCATGCCCTTCCCTTGGCAATCTTCGCAGGCCTTCTTGACGATCTTCCCCCGGCCGCGGCATTCGGCGCATACAGTGATCTGCCGAACCACGCTGTATCCTGATCTCTGCTCCTTCACGATCTGGCCGGCACCCTTGCACCTGTGGCAGGTTTCCAGCCCATCGGATTGCGCCCCCGTCCCGTTACACGATGAGCAAGCGGACACCCTGGGGATTTCGATGGTCTTCTCCACCCCCAAGGCCACTTCCTCCAGAGTCACACTCAGGTCATAACGCAGGTCGGCCCCTCTCCTAGGGCCCCTCCTCCCAGACGCTCTGCGGCCAAAGAGGCCATCGAAGATGCCATTGCCGAAACCAAAGCCAAACTCCCGGAAGAGGCTACCGAAATCGACACCGCCGAATATGTCCTCCTGCGTGTAGCCCTCCAGCCCAGCATGACCATACATGTCGTAAAGATGGCGTTTGTGGGGATCACAGAGGACAGCATAGGCTTCGTTGACCTCTTTCATTTTCTCCGCAGCCGCGCCATTACCCGGATTCCTGTCGGGGTGGTACTGCATAGCCAGGTTGCGGTAGGCCCTCTTGATGGCGCCCGGATCGGTGTCTCTGCCAACGCCCAGGACTTCGTAGTAGTCTCTCTTTGCCATGGCCATTCCGGTGTCTAGTTGGCTCAATAGCGGTACAGCTTCACGCGTGGGGTATCCTTGATGCCCGGAGCACCGCAAGGGAGGGTATCAGATGTCTCTTGTCATCGTTGCCCGGAATACCTTGACTTGCCGGCGGCCTGGGCCGGTGCACTGCTCGGGGCAACTCATCACGCCTTGACTTCGGCTGGCTTCGGCTTCGCGGCCTCTGCCTCTGACGTCTTCTCACCAGCCTTGTCCTTGGCAGGCTCTGACACCGACGGCTTCTCTGCTGGCTTTTCCCCATCCCCCTTGCTGCTATTGTACCCGTTTCCGCCTTCTCTCGCGTTGTCAGTGACATAGAACCCAGGGCCTTTGAACACAATAGGCACTGGCGAGAAAATGCGCTGTGCTTGGCATTGGCACTCAGGGCAGTTGGCGCCCGAGCTTTCGCTGAAGCCCCTTCTGACCTCGAACTTGAGGTCGCATGCCTTGCACTTGTACTCGTAGATCGGCATGTCAAATCCTCCCGTCGCTAGCCAGTGAGTCCATAAACAAACTAAAATCCCGCATTCTCCCGTCCGAGCCCTTGAGTCCTCCCGAAGAGTCAACAGCCACTTCCCAGCGCCTAGCCAGTCCGGCCTGGCACTCGCGACGGTTGAGGCCGGGCACCCAATCGCGGCAGCTCGAAGGCTTGAAGGAGTGGATGCCACAAAGCTCATCGCCATTTTCGCCGGAGCGCTGTAGAAAGGGACAGCAACCGTCCTTCTGCCGCACGAGCAGGCTTCTCTCGCCTGGCCACCGGCGGTCCGCATACTTATCCCGGAAGGCATCCAGAGTCAAGCCCAGTTCAGCAGCAATCCGCTCTGCCTCTGCCAAGTCCAGGCGAACCTGGTAACGGCGACAGCAGTCACCGCACCGCAGACAGGGGATGGCTGACCTGGCCCCGGCTTCCGTCAGCACCTCCGTCATGTCAGCTGCCTGCATACCAAGAGAGGGAAGCGCCTCAACAGAACTACTTCTTGGCAATCTCAAGCGCACTCTTGGCCTTTACTTTGATCTGCTTCGGCTTCATGGCCTCGGCCTTGGGCAGAGTCAGGACTAGCATGCCATTGTCAAAGGCGGCCTGAGCCTTCTCACTCTGAATGGCAACCGGGAGCGTAACCGTGCGACTGAATATGCCGTATCGGTGCTCCCGACGGATGTATTCCGCTTCCTTGACTTCTTGCTCCTCCCTGTGTTCACCCTTGATCGTGAGGGTGTCCCCGGTAATCGAGATGTCAACCTCCTCGGGCTTCATTCCCGGAAGGGCTGCCTTCACCACCACATCATCTTTGGTCTGGTAGATGTCCAAAGGCAGATTACCTCCGGCCATCTCATACTGGGAACGCGCGGGCCACATGAAGGTATCATCAAGGAGCCTGTCCATGGCCTGTCTCAGACTAGTCATCTCTCTATAGGGATCCCAGCGTATCATGGTCATGACACTGCACCTCCTCCTACAAGATTCGACCAGCTGTCTCGGCGCTTCCCTCCATCCAGGGGGGCGGTCCTTTTCAGGACCGCCCCCGAGTCTGCACTCTGTTACGTGTAGCTTAGTACTCAGGCGGCATGGCCGGGCCTGCCGGAGCTTTCTCCTTCTCAGGGATATCCGTGACCAGCGCCTCGGTGGTCAGTATCATCACTGCCACGCTGGCTGCGTTCTCCAGTGCCGTCCTGACAACCTTCAGCGGGTCGATAATGCCCTTCTTCACCATGTCACCGTACTCGTTCTTCGACGCGTCGAATCCAACGCCGGGCTTGCTCTTCTTCACCATGTCCACCACAACCGAGCCCTCAACACCAGCATTGATGGCAATCCACCTGATCGGCTCCTCAATGGATTCTTTGAGAACCTTGATGCCGGTGGCCTCGTCGCCGCCTTCTTTGATGTACTGGTCGAGGTTAGCAGAGGCATTGAGAAGAGCCACTCCGCCGCCAGCCAGAATGCCTTCCTCTACGGCGGCCCTGGTCGCCGACAGCGCGTCCTCAACACGGTGTTTCTTCTCTTTGAGTTCGGTCTCAGTGGCCGCACCGACCTTGATCACCGCTACGCCGCCGGCCAGTTTGGCCAGCCTCTCCTGCAGCTTCTCGCGGTCGAAGTCGGAGGTAGTCTCGTCGATCTGGGCTTTGATCTGCTTCATGCGGGCCTTGATGGCATCCTCTGATCCTTTGCCCTCGACAACCGTGCAGTTGTCCTTGTCGGCCACTACCTTGCGGCACCGGCCCAAGTCAGCAGCGGTCACCGAGTCGAGCTTCCGGCCGACTTCCTCAGAAATCACCTTGCCGCCAGTGAGGGTAGCCATATCTTCCAGCATCGCCTTGCGGCGGTCGCCGAAGCCGGGGGCCTTCACGGCCAGACAGTTGATGGTGCCTCTCAGCTTGTTGACCACCAAAGTGGCCAGCGCCTCGCCTTCGATGTCTTCAGCAATGATGACCAAGTTCTTGCTGACCTGTAGTATCTTCTCCAGTGCCGGCAGAATGTCGGCCACAGCAGAGATCTTCTTGTCCGTGATCAGGATGTACGGATCGTCGATCACCGTCTCCATGCGATCCGGGTTGGTGATGAAGTAAGGGCTGATGTAGCCGCGGTCAAACTTCATTCCTTCCACAAACTCCGTTTCGAACTGGAGTCCCTTGGACTCCTCTACGGTAATGACCCCATCCTTACCCACCTTCTCCATAACGTCGGCGATAAGGCTACCGATCTGTGCGTCGACGGCGGAGATGGTGGCCACCTGGGCAATCTGCTCCTTGCCGGAGACCGAGATAGCCTTCTTCTTCAGTTCATCCACTAGGATGCTGACGCCCCTCTCGATGCCGCGCTTGATGGCCATGGCATCGGCACCAGCGGTGATGTTCTTGAAGCCGCCAGCAACCATCGCCTGAGCCAGCAGCGTGGAAGTAGTGGTGCCGTCACCGCACTTGTCGTTCGTCTTGGATGACGCCTGCTTCAGGAGTTGGGCCCCCATGTTCTCGTATGGATCAGGGAGTTCAATCTCCTTGGCAATGCTGACACCATCGTTGATGACCGTGGGGGGCCCCATTTCTTGTCGATAGCTACCGGGCGGCCCTTCGGTCCCAGAGTAGGTCTAACGGAATCGGCCAGGGTGTCCACACCCTTCTTGAGGGCTCTCCTGGCATCCTGACCGAAGATGATCTGTTTTCCTGCCATGTGTTACTCCTCCTTCCC